>CAYJDZ010000014.1:0-17957 GCA_964368955.1 uncultured Mariniplasma sp. | reverse complement strand
GTTTTATTAAACATTCATAACTAACTTCTAAGATGATACTACTCAAGCACGCTATATTTTAAAAATATGCTATAAAGAGGAGTTGTTTTATGCCTATTAAGGGAAACCCGATTGTTGTTAAAGATATTTTACTTCCTAATGATTCGATAAATTATGAAAAGTGGTCAGTTGTTGCTTGTGATCAATTTACAAGTCAGCCAGAATACTGGGAACAACTTAGAACTAGAATTGGAAATGAACCTTCTACTTATGACTTAATTTTACCCGAAGTCTACCTAGAAGAGATGACCGAACAAACGATTCAATCAATCAATGATAAAATGATTGAATTTGTTTCAGATGGAGTTTTAAAAAATCTTGGTCCATCAATGATTTTAGTTGAAAGAAAAACAATTAATGGGAAAACAAGATTAGGCCTCATCCTAAGTATTGATCTAGAAACTTATGATTTTAATGAGTTTAAAAAGCCATTAATAAGAACAACTGAACATACGATTGTATCTAGGATACCACCAAGGGTAAAAATTAGAGAAAATGCTTCGCTAGAATTATCACATGTTATGTTACTTGCCAACGATAATAAGCTAGATATCTTAAAAAAGCTTTTCGCTAAAAAAGAACAGTTTAATGTTGTCTATGACTTTAATTTAAACATGAACGGTGGGCATATCACTGGTTATCAAATCACTGACTGCGAACCTATCATCAAAGACTATTATAGTCTGATAACAAATCCTCAAGACCCAATTTTATTTATTGTGGGAGATGGTAACCACTCGCTTGCGACCGCAAAAACACATTGGGAATCAATTAAATCTAGATTATCCAAAAAAGAAATCAAAGATCATCCAGCGAGATTCGCACTTGTAGAGATTGTCAATATCTATGACGAAGGTCTAGACTTTGAAGGTATAAACCGCATTTTATTTAATGTTAGTGAAGATTTTTTATCCAAACTTCAAGAATCTATTGATCAAGAGGTTGAATCTTGGATATACACCAAAAAAACTGGTAAAATACCATTTTTTATTCCAAAAAGTACAGCCCTTGCTTATGAACAAATTCAAAGCTTCATCGATGATTATCTCTTATATCAACAAGACATGATGATTGACTACATTCATGGAGATGATGAGTTAATCACTATATGCGATAAACATGATTTGAGTTTAGGCATTCATATGCCAGTCATTGAAAGAAAAGATTTATTCCCGTTTATTCAAATGGGTAAAGTCCTACCAAGAAAATCATTTTCTATGGGATCTGCAACAGCAAAAAGGTATTATTTAGAAAGCAGATTCATTAAACATATTGATTTAAAAAATGAAGGGAGAACAAAAAAATGAAAAGAGTTTACAATTTTTCCGCAGGACCTGCAATCCTACCTGAAAAGGTATTAAAAGATGCAGCTTTAGAGATGCTTGATTATCAAGACAATGGCATGTCTGTAATGGAGATGAGTCACAGATCACCCATGTTTAAAAAGATTATTGATGATGCTGAAAAAGACTTAAGAACCTTACTTAACATCCCAGATAATTACAAGATTTTATTTTTACAAGGAGGTGCAACTACCCAATTTTCAATGATTCCAATGAATCTTATGAAAAATGGAAGTGCTGACTTCATCATTACTGGTGCTTGGGCTCAAAAGGCTGCTGAAGAAGCACAAAAGTATGGAAAAGTAAATGTTATAGCTTCATCAGAAGATAAAATATTTTCATATATTCCTAATCTATCAAATTTAAAAATATCTGAAGATGCCGACTATGTTTTCATGTGTGATAACAATACAATATATGGCACTAAATTTTCAGATCTACCTAACACAGAAGGAAAACCTTTGATTTCTGATATTTCTTCTTCTATTTTATCAGAAGAAATAGATGTGTCTAAATTTGGACTTCTATTTGCTGGTGCACAAAAAAATGTTGGTCCAGCAGGAACAACTATCGTTATTATTCGTGAAGACTTAATCCGTGAAGATATTGATCCTAAAACACCTATTATGCTTAGATATGATATTCATGAAAAAAATGGGTCTATGTATAATACACCACCAACTTATGGCATTTATCTATGTGGTAAAGTATTTAAGTGGCTAATCAATCAAGGTGGACTTAAAGCTATCCATAAGATTAACGTAGAAAAAGCAAACTTACTTTATGATTATCTAGATAAAAGTAAACTATTCTTTGGAACTGTTGAAAAACCATCAAGATCTTTAATGAATGTTTGTTTTAAAACTCATAAAGAAGACCTCGATACAAAATTTATTAAAGAAGCAAAAACAAATGGATTTGACAACCTAAAAGGCCACCGTTCAACAGGTGGCATGAGAGCATCTATTTATAATGCCATGCCTAAAGAAGGGGTAGCAGCTTTAGTATCATTTATGAAAAATTTTGAGAAAGCTAATTTAGAATAGGTGATTTCATGTATAAAATTCATTGTTTAAATAACATTTCACAGTCTGGGTTAAGTGTCTTACCAAATACTTATAAAATAAGTAATCAGATCAAAGAATCAGATGCAATCTTAGTTCGTAGTTTCAATATGCATGAACTAAATCTTGACGAGGCCGTTCTTGCAGTAGCTAGAGCTGGTGCTGGGGTCAATAACATTCCGATTGATAAATATGCTGAACAGGGAGTAGTTGTCTTTAATACGCCAGGAGCAAACGCAAATGCAGTTAAAGAACTAACTATAGCAGGCATGTTCATGGCTGCAAGAAACATCAATGCTGGTATATCATGGATTAAAGAAAATCATCATGATCCAGATATTCAAAAAAATATTGAAAAAGCGAAAAATCAATTTGCTGGAACTGAAGTACTCGGTAAAACGATTGGGATTATCGGTTTAGGTGCAATTGGATTAATGCTCGCTAAATCTTGTGCAGCATTGGGTATGCATGTCATTGGAACTAAAAGAAATCTTGATTCTCTTAAAGATGAAGACTTGCCTAAAGATATGGAACTTACAAAAAATATCGAAGATGTCTATCAAAAAGCTGATTTCATCAGTCTAAATCTTCCTCTTTCTGAACAAACTAAACATATGATTGACCAAAAAGCTTTTAATCAAATGAAAGATGGCGTCATCATCCTAAATTTTGCTAGAGACAAATTAGTTCATGATGATGACCTAGAAGTCTATTTAAAGAATGGAAAAATTAGAGCTTATGTTACTGATTTTCCAAACCCTAAAACAGCTAACCTAGAAAACGTCATCGCGATCCCTCATCTTGGAGCATCTAGCTTAGAAGCTGAAGACAATTGTGCATCCATGGCATCCCTTCAAATTAAAGACTATCTAGAACAAGGTATTATTAAAAACAGTGTAAATTATCCTGATATAAAACTACCTCTTAAAAATTGTAAATCAAGAGTTTCTATTTTATATCAAGTTCAAGAGTCTATGAGAGAAAAAATTGTTGGAAACATTTTAAGTAATATACCCAATATAGCTCATGCCTACCAAGCTTATCACAATGGATGCGGTTCAATCGTTGTTGATTCGAATGAAATAGTGACTTCCAAATTAACAACTTATATGAAAAACTGTGCATACATCAAACGTATTAGAGTTATTTAACTGAATATAATCATTAAAAAATGTAGTTTAGGTGAACACCATAAACTACATTTTTTCTATTTGATCATATTTATATTAATTGATAAGATTTCGCAATTGATAAATAAAGCTCAACACCCTTAATCAAGACTATCTCATCAAAATTAAACTGATCACTATGAAGAGGATGTACATATCCTTTTTTCTCATTTTTAGTGCCCAGCATCGTAAACACACCAGGTACTTCTTTTTGATAAAAGGCAAAATCTTCGGCTAACATCATTGGTTTGATGAAGGTATAGCTTTCTTTATTTAAATGTTTTAAAAGATGATCAACTAAATCTAAGTCATTATAAACAACTGGATAAAAATCCATCATTTCATAATTAACATCTATTTGAAACCCGATTTTAAAACCTTCTATCAAATCTTTCATCCTATTTTTAATTGTGTTATAAATATCATCATTAAATGCTCTTATGGTTCCTGATATTTCTACATTTTGAGCAATGATGTTTCTTGCTTGTCCACCCTTAATTGTGCCAATTGTCAATACACTTTGTTCAAAAGGATCTATGTTTCTAGAAATAACCGTTTGGAGTTGAAGGATTAATGAACTAGCAGCAACAATTGCGTCATTGCCTAATTGAGGTTGAGCCCCATGTGCAGATTTTCCACTTATGGTTAGATTGAACTCACCATTTCTAGCCATCATCGCGCCTTTTACAATGCCATACTTGCCTTCTTCTAGATTTGGATATAAATGAATTCCAAAAATCTTTTTAACCTTAAATTTATCTAACATACCTTCTTCGATAATTACTTTTGCTCCACCAGGAAACTCTTCAGCTGGTTGAAAGATTAAAACAATAGATTCATTTAATAAGTCTATATCTTTAATTTTGTACGCAAAACCAAGCAACATTGCCATATGACCATCATGTCCACAAGCATGCATTTGACCCATATGTTTAGATGGAAATGGATGATCAGACTTTTCAGCAACAGGTAGTCCATCCATATCTGATCTAAATGCAATAGCTGTCTCTTTTTTGCCTTTTTTATAGGCAATCCATCCTGTTTTAGCGGTTTGATGTATCTCAAATCCCATTTTTATAAGTTCATCTTTGATATACGCACTCGTTTTAAATAAATCAAATGCTAACTCTGGTATTTGATGTAGGTCACATCTATATTTTTTTAGTAAGTCTATCATAGGTCACCTCTAATATTTAGCTTATTTTATACTTGTATTTCTTAACTAATATCATATCATATTTAATTAAAATCAGTACATTTCGCCAAAATAAAAAACCTATAGAATCATCTTTACACATCACAGCTCAAAAGACCACTATAGGTTTAAATTCGATTAATCTGTTCGAATCTAAAACTTAAAAGAATTAAATTTTTGCTTGAGTTCTTCTAAAATATTTATATAAACAACATTTCCTTTAATAATTGTTTTTGAAAGACTACAAGCATCATTAAAAATAAGTTCTTGATATTCATTTTTTGAGATATAGTCTAAAAATGAACTTAAAGTCATTTTATGCGATGCAAGTTGCAAAATCTCTTTTCGCTCAGTTTTGCTTAGGTATTTTCCTTGTCTTTTATTTAGTTTTTTAATACGATTTAATTCCTTTTTAGTAATTATATCATCATCATTTGAAAAAAGATAAAGTAAAATCATTAATGCTAGTTTAACCATATTTCTATGGTAAGTACTTTTCCAAATATCATTTGGATCGAAAAGGACAGTTTTTTCTTCTAGTCCCTTATTCTTATAGTTTGTGCTGTCTTCATGTTCCTTAGTCTCTAAACTACTATAATAAGACATGATAATTTCAGCTCTAGTATATGGCCCATTTTTTCTATTCATTAATTCCTCCACAATCATAACAATTAAGATTTATAAGCTTTGAAATTTAAGATTAAATTTTCTAGAATACTTACATATTGACTTTCTTTTTTAATGATTGTCTTTGCAAGTTCACAAGCTTCATTAAACATGCTTATTGGATAACCATTTTCATCAATATAATTTAGAAAGTCAATAAAAGTCGTCTTTTTGAGTGCTAATTGATAAACATCTTCATGGTCTTCTTTAGTTAAGTATTTCGATTCTTGCTCATTAAATCTCTTTATTAAGTCCAACTCTTCATGAGAGATTTGATCATCATCGTTAGAATATACATAAAGCAAAATCATCAGCACGAGCTTTACTTTATTTTTATGGTAAGCACTTTCCCAACCATCATGTGGATTATAGTTTTCAACTTCCTGATTTTTATAAATTATATTTGATATTTTTTGAATTGTACTATGTCTAGATATTCTTGTTCTTGAATTTGATAAAAAATATGCCTGTATTTTTGAATATGATGTTTTTGGATGTCTCAAAAATATCTCCTCCTAATTTTATTATCTTTTAGCTAAATTATATTTAGACCTAAGATCTTCTAACAGACTTAGGTATAAGCCACTTTTATTAATGATCGTTTTAGCTAAAATGCACGCATCATTAAAAATAGCTTCCTGATATTCATTTTTTTCAATATAATCTATAAATGTATCCAAAGTCATTTTACGAGATGCAAGCTCAAAAATTTCTTTTTGATCATCTAAACTTAGATATTTTGATTCACTCTTATGCAGTTTTTTAATACCTTTTAGTTCTGCTTTTGAGATTTCACCGTCATCATTAGAATAAACATAAAGTAAAACCATGAGTGCAAGCTTAACTTTATTTCTATGATATGTGCTCTCCCAAGTATTCCCAGGATTAATGAGTTCAGTATGTTGATTTTTTTTCGCACCTTTTGAAACTCTATCTTTGATGTGATCATCTTTTCCTTTATACTGAGTCATAAAATAAGTTTGAGCTTTTGAATAAGTTCTTTCCATCATATTACCCCCTAATATTATTTATTATTATTTTACCATAAAGACCTTGCGCATCAAAAAAATATAGTATAATATGGGTAAAGGATGTGGTGTAATGAACAAAAAATTAGTTGTTAGTTCGGCAATCGGAGCGTTATTAGGTATATTTTGTATTATCGGTGTAAGTCTTAGAATGCCTGGGGAAGTATCTACTATCTATCTACTTTCATTTTGGTATAATCGCCTTGTCATGGGCTTTATCATTGGTTTACTGCCTAATTTAAAAACTCTTAAACTCTCACTTCTTAGAGGTGTCATCATGGGGGCACTTGTATCATTAGCTTTTTATAGTGCTACTGAATTTCTAGATCTGATGGGGTTTCTTGCTGGTGTATTATATGGTATTATCATTGAAGCAATTTTATATAAACTAAATCAATTGAAAAAATTGTAGTTAATAATGACAGCACACAACCAAATTAAGAATGGTTGTGTGCTTTTTTTATTTTTAAATATAATTTTATTTTGTGCCAAAAAGTCTATCTCCAGCATCGCCGAGTCCAGGAATGATATATGCATTTTCATTTAGTTTTTCATCTAAACTAATTAAATAGATATCTATATCTGGATATTCCTTCAAAATACGATCAACACCTGTTTGCACCCCAATGATGGAAAGCACTGTGATATCTTTAACGCCTTGGTTTTTTAAATATTCGATTGCTTTAGAAATACTTCCACCAGTTGCAAGCAGTGGATCTAAAATAAAGCATTTACTTTGTGCTATATTTTTCGGATATTTAGCATAATAAACTTGAGGTTGTAGCGTATCATGGTCTCTATACATCCCAATATGAGCAATCTTAACACTTGGAATTAAATTTTGAATCCCTTGAGTCATTCCAAGTCCAGCTCTTAAGATTGGAACAAGTACTATTTCTTTATCTAGTTCATAACCTGTTGTCTTACATATTGGTGTTTCAATTTCAATGGGTTTAAGTTTAAAATCTCTACTCATTTCATAAACCATTAATCCACTTAGCTCTTCAACAACTTCTCTAAACATCTTTGTACTACAGTTTTTATCTCTAATGATTCCTAGTTTATGTTTCATTAAGGGGTGATTATATACATGTAAACTCAATTTAACATCTCCATTCCTAAAAAAGGCGTTTCCGCCTTTTTATTTTTAATCGTTATAGATGGTTGTTCCAGACTCACCTTTGACAGCTAAAACAGCTTGTTCAAGTGATGCAATAATTGCCGTACCTTTTGGATTATTTTCAATGAAACTGACAGCAGCAACCACTTTAGGTTCCATACTACCTTTTCCAAACTCACCAGTTTTAATATAATACTTAGCGTCTTTTACACTCATCTTAGAAAATTCTTGTTGATTGGGTTTTCTAAAGTTAATTGATACACGATCAACGCCAGTTAAAATAATAAGTGTATCTGCTTCAATAAGTTCCGCAAGTTTCGCACTAATAAAGTCTTTATCTATCACTGCATTAACACCTACTAAAGTTTCTTTTCTTAAAACTGGAACTCCAGCACCACCAGCACAAATCACGATGTGTCCTGCTTTAATTAAAGTTTTGATGATTTCAAGTTCTACAATATCAATCGGTTTAGGACTAGGAACTACAATTCTATATCCTCTTCCAGAATCTTCAACCATATCAACACCTAACTCTTTAATCATTTCTTCTGATTCTTCTTTAGTATGGAATCTTCCAATTGGTTTTGTTGGATTCTTAAAAGCTTCATCATGTTCATCTACAACGGTTTGTGTAACGATTGTCGCAATTTTTTTGTGAATACCTCTTTTAGAAAATTCATTATTAAGTGCATTTTGCAAATGATACCCAATATATCCTTGACTCATTGCGCCACATTCAGGCAAAGGCATCAAAGGCATTTTGTGATTTAAGTCATGTGCCGTTTCAAATGCACTTTGAATCATCCCAACTTGTGGACCATTTCCATGAACAACTGTTACATGGTGTCCTTCTGCAATTAAGTCAGTAATACTAACTGCCGCAAATTTTACTAATTCTAACTGTTCTTTTGGTGTATCTCCTAATGCGTTACCACCTAATGCTACAACTATATTCATATTATTCCCCTTTTATCTCTTTTGCAAAACTTTCAAGTGCCTTTTCAAAACATGCCATCGGAGGATTAACTAATCCAGCACCGACTTGGCCTATGCCAGCTTCTTTGTGTGCCATGCCTGTGTTTATAATTGGCAAAATATTCGTTTCAACAACTTTTAATATATCAATGCCAAGCGCTGTTGGCATAAAATCTAGAGTAGGTAAGGTAAACACTTGATGTTCACCCGCTGTGATTTGATGCATTTCTCTTGAATAATCAAAAGCTTGTTTAACAACACCACCAACAAATTGTACGATTGCTGGAGCGCCGCCCATCGCAAACCCACCGATACCACATGTTTCAGTAATTGCACTATCTCCAATATCAGGTGCCGCATCATCTTCGTTAAATCCGGGAAACATAAGTCCTTTGACATAATTAGCAGGTGCAGTAAACCATTTATCGCTATGAGCTAATTGAATACCAAAGTCGACACCATTTCTACTCATTGCGATGACAACTGTAGAATTTTTTGTATGTCTTGCACTATCTAGTGCTATTTTAGCATAAGGCATCGATAAATTTAAGAAATAATGTTCATTATTCTTGATAAAATTCAAAGTGCCTTTCTTCATTTCATCTGAAAAGTTAGTTTCAACGATATATCCAGCAACTTCTCTTAAAAATAATGCTGAAGAAGCTTTATTACGATTATGACATTCATCACCCATGTGAAGCGCTTGAGTGATGATTCCTTTTATATCAATGCCATGTGCTAATTCAACAGCTTGATTTAAAACTGGCATCACTGTGTTTTCCATAAATTTAAGACGATTTAAAACCTCTTCGCTATTTGCTCCATAACGAAGTACTTTTCCTAATCCCTCATTAATTGTGCAATAGCTATAATTGCCATGAACTTCATTATAAAGAACATGGACAGCCATAGAAGGTGAAATAATACCTGCCATTGGTCCAACTGCTTGATGATGATGCGCACTATCAAACTCTATTTTCCCTGATTTCGCTAGTTTTAGCGCATCTTCTTTATTATTTGCAAGTCCTTCATACATTAATGCGCCAATAATTGCACCTTGCATAGGACCCGCCATTTTATCAAATGCAATTGGTGGACCAGCATGCAAAATTGTATGCTTAGTCATCCCTGGGATCACATCAATTGCCTTTTTAACTGCAACTAGTTTTGCTTCTGCAGCTTTAATTTTTGCGACTACTTCTAAATTCGCTTTATTGATAACATCCATGTTAGGTCTAATTCTATTTAATAATGCTAATAGTTTTAAATTACCTGATGCAGGTGGTCTCCATTCTAGATGAACATAGTTAACTCCTTGAGTTTCATAATCTTTTTTAAAACTTGGAGAACCTACATTGACTACCTTTAATTCTTCGCTAAATAATTTCTTAACACTCATTATGCTTCACCTCCAACAAGTTTAGCAGAAATAATTGCTGCATGTGCATTTGTTTTAGCAACGATGACGCCATGATCTCTTAATTGTTTTTCAGATTTTTCCAATCCTTGATGATCTTTATCAGTCCCACACACATAAGCGACAAAGCTTAAGTGTCTTCCATCTTTTTTAGCTATCTTTTGAGCTTCTAAGATAGAATCCATGGTGACTCCAACTGGATCATCATGAGAACCAATTCCAAGTTCAAAATCAAGTAATATCACTGATGTCTCTGGATTGTTCGCCTCTAACAAAATACGGTCTAATCTAATCATTGGTTCAATCATTGGATGTGGTTTACCTTGTGTGAAGATATCATCTCCTAAATCGACTAAGTTATGACCATTACTCTTCATAGGGTCAACCATTTTTTCATAGTCTTTTTTAGCAACATTACTTGTAATATTTTTTAGACTAGGTCTTAAAACACTTAAGGTTTCAGCAGTTAATGTGCCTCCACAAAATAAACCTTTAATTTTAGTTTGAGTTCCTTTTTTTAATTTCTTTTCAGCTTTAATAACCTCAAGTAAGTCATGGTCTAATTCTAGTAAGTTTGGTGTCTTTTGACCAACTAATTCTAAAGCTTTAACACCTGCTTCAGTAAGCGTAGACACAAAGTAAACATCCTTTAATTTAGTTTCTACTTTAGCATCTAACAAACAGACAACAACAGGTTTTTTTGTGTTTTTTATTCTTTCAAGTATCTTGTCTAAAACCGTTTGATGAGGCGGTTTACTAATTAAGACAATGACCTTAGTGTCTTCATCTTCATAGAGTGCATCAATACCTTTTAGCATCATTCTTCCACCAACGGCTTCTGATAAATCTCTACCACCCACACCAATAGCTTGAGTGATTCCACCACCAAAACGATCAATAATAACACTGACCTCTTGAAGACCAGTTCCGCTTGCTGCTACAAGTCCAATATCACCTTTTGAGACTTGATTAGCAAAACATAAGCCCTTACCATTAATGATAGCTGTTCCACAATCTGGACCCATGACAAGCAAGTCTTTTTGTAGGGCTAAATCTTTTAATGCAATCTCATCTTCTAAACTTACATTATCACTGAACAGCATGACATGCATGTCATTTTCTAATGCTTTAAAAGCTTCATTAGCTGCGTAAATCCCAGGCACACTAATGACTGCGATATTACTGTCTTTTGCTTCTTTAGCTTGTGCTATAGTCTTATAGACTGTATCTGAATTTTCTTCTTTTCTATTTTTGTTACTTAATTGTTTGATAACTTGGTCAGCCCAATCATTATTTTCTTCTTTAAGTTCAACACCTAGAAGTAAATCATTAGGAGTTGCGTCATCAAAAACTTGATCATACAATCCTACTGATTGCATCATATCTTTGTTCATATCAGTGCCCATAAACATGACTAAATCTTTTAGATCTAGCGCTTTTTTAATTGCGACTGTCGTAGACATCAATGTAACTGAATCATAATATGAATTTTTTAATACCTTAAAATCTTTCATTTTTTGGTTCACCTCGTTTTATGCCATGCAAGAATCCTAATAGAATCCCGGTGCCACTTGTTGCCCCAATTTCCATAATTTTTTTTGCATGATCTATTTTGTTATTATTAAATAAGTCTTCAATCATTTGTATATATAAATAAGGATATAATTTTTCATGAGTGTCTTTTATGTTTTGTGCACTCAATAGAGTTGTTTTTTCATCCACGAAATTAAGTAGATTTTCTAACCAATCAATCTCTACTCCTACTGAATTTCTACCCATAATGTAGCCAACTAAGATATCATCACCATAGGGTGTCAAACCTTGTCCTAACCCTAGAATAGAGATTGCATGTTCATAGTTTGGGTTATTTAAAAACTGATTAACTCTTTTAGATATAAATTTTGTAACTGAGTCACTGTAGTTAAAAGACAAACTTTCTTTCATATGATTCTCTATCACTGTAAATAAGTTATCTAGAATCACATCGAAGTTTTTCGTGTTTAAATATGTTTGATTATAAGGGCTAAATGATTTAATTACCTCTTTAGAAATCGAAAAGGTCATTTGCCCAATATGTAACGCTTTAGAGTCGACATAAACAACATCTTTCATTTTTATATCAGTTTGATTAAACTCAATATTTTGATCAATGACAATATGATGTTTTCCTTCAGGTATAAAGCAACCTATCGTGATTAATTTTCCACATACTAAAAGATGAACCGTGTGATGGTGAATTGCATATATGATTGCACCATGTTCTTTCATTTTATTGTATATATCAAAATCTATCGATATGATATTCATCATTTTAAAGTCTCTCTTTCCTGTCAAGAAAATCGTTATTTTTTTAATTCTTTAATCAAAAGGTCTGAAGTTGTTGTCCAGCCAAAGATACCACCTTGTTGATTAATCATTCTAATGGATGCTTCTTGATCTCTTGGATCAAATGTTGCTGTTCCATCTTCTAACATTAAACATTCATAACCTCTATCGTTTGCTTCTCTAATAGTTGAATGCACACACACATGTGTCGTTACGCCACAGACAATTAGACTTTCGATGCCCCTATTTTGCAAAATTAAATGAAGGTCAGTTTGGTAAAACGATCCTTTACCTGGTTTATCAATAACAATCTCACCTTTAATTGGAGTTAACTCTTCAACGATATCATGACCATATTCTCCACGAATTAGAATTTTACCCATAGGACCATCTTCACCAATTGCTTGTGAACGTCTTTTTTTAGCCTTGGGTACATCACTCATATCAGGTCTGTGACCTTCTCTTGTGTGAATGACAAACATGCCTTTATTTCTCGCTGCATCTAAGACTTTTTTTACTGTTGGGATGATTGATTTTGTAGGCGTAATATCATTGCCTAAAGCTTCACCAAATCCTCCAAACTCACAAAAATCTCTTTGCATATCAATAATGAGTAATGCTGTTTTTTCTAAATCAAAATCAAATGTGAAAGGTTTTGCTTCTATATTATAATTCCTCAACAAACACCTCTCCCTTCTTTTTATAATATATAAAGTATCCTAAGAATATTAAAGCCATTGCCACATATCCTATTGACATACCTTGATTCATATTAAAACCTACTGTCCCCGCATGAATAATTCCAAAAAATGATAGGAGTCCAGCGGATGCAGCAACGATTGCTGCATTTAAAAACTTATGATCAATAATGTAAGCAGCAATTGATCCTAAAATAATACCAACTATTATACTACCAGCTCCTAAACTCATCATCCCTTCGTAGTTTAGACCACCAGCTTCTATAACACCAAATCCTATGTCGCCTGCAGTTGTATTCATACTTCCAATAGCAATATCTACAGCATTTTTGGTCCAATCTGCTAGAGCAGGAACAATCGCTAAAACAACAGCAGGAGCATATTTATGTTTCACACTCGTGAATGCTTGTGTTGTAATAACAACACCAATGTAGAGTAAGATAGGTAGGATTGCCACAACGGGGATTACATTGAGTAATACCGAGAACAAGCCAAGTGTTGTTAACAAGAATATAGCCAATCCATTAACAAATGAATACCCAATTTTAGCACCAGCTTCTTTCCAACCTGGATGACCAATAAAAATAGCAGTTGGGAATGGATTTCCGAAAAGAGACCCAATAATCGTAGTCGCTCCATCAGCAATCATCGCTTCTTTAGTCGAATAGTGATCACCAGCAACAGCTGCAGATTCACAATTATCAATTGTTTCAAAGAAATTATAGATTCCTAGAGGAATTGCACTTGCTAAAAATGGAAGTGCTTCACTAAATCCATCAATATATCTTTTAATACTTGGAATAGGAATACCCATATTAATATTACTAAAACTATCAACTAAAGCTGAACCTTCCATTAAACCACTAGCCCATCCAATGGCAACCCCAACGACAATAGCAACTAAACCAACTGGGATATTAAAAGGCATTTTAACCTTACCAATCCAGCCTAGTAAAACAATTGCTAGTGCAACTAAACCAATATAGGGAATCGCGAACACGCTAAATGCTGGATTTAACGCAATATATGTAATTGAAACACCAGCTAGAGATCCAAGCATTGCTGCTCTTGGAATGACTTTTCTGATTTTCGTACCAATAAAACTTCCTAAAAGTTCAATAATTCCTTCCAATAATGACCAAACCAATCCTGCAGCCCATGCTAGATAAGCATTTCCTGTTGCCCAATAAACTGGTCCGATAATCAAAAATACAATTAAGAACATATGAGGAACACTTGTTCCTGCAGGAAGTGCTGTAACGTCATTTCGATTTTCTTTTTTCGCTAGTTTAATTGCCATAAATGTATAATAAATTGATGAAATTAAAATCGAAAATCCAACAGCTGGTAATATTCTTCCATAAACAATATTACCTGGCAGTCCTACAACTGCGCTTAATAAACTGGCCATAACTAAAACGTTTGTTAAATTATTGGTAAATAATCCAAAGAAACCATTCCAGTCACTTTTTCCAAAATACTTTATTTTCATATCCTAATCCTCCTGATCTATGTCAAATCATATATAAAGGGGTCTTTTATAATGACTTTAGCAGATGCGCTTTTTATCACCAAAGACCCCTTTTTATCTAGTACTTAATCATAGTATAAACTATGTTTTCTTTTTATAATATACCCACAATTAATGCAACAACACCAACAATACCAGCAGCTGTTAAGACAAACTTAGAGTTTCCCTTAATAACTTCAAATATAGATATTTTAAATCCATCAGCTAAAGCTGCAACGTTAATTTGAACTGGAGATATTTGAGTACCTAAACCAACTGATATTGCAATTAATCCAAACGCTAAAGGAGATAATCCTGGGATTAAAGTCATTGTTGGTAAAATTAATGTTAATACACCAGCAGCGAAAGCTCCTGAAGGAATTGCGATTACAAATCCTAGAGCACATGCTAGAAAGACAATGATCCACTCTGGAGCATTTGCGATAAGACCAGCTAATTCAGCAAATGTACCTAAGAAACCAATCATGTTAATAAATCCTAAGAAAATACCAACACCAAATAATGTAGTTAAGATGAAGCGTGAACCATCAATTAAGTTTTCACTCACTTTAGCAGAATTTTCTTTACAGAATATAACGCATAAAACTCCAGCAAGAATAACATTAACGATTGGAACAAATATAGGTGTAGGTAATAACCCATTGAGTTTTCCACCAAAAATAACAAGTAGTAGGAAAGCAATTGTAGGAATAACCATTAACCATAAATCTTTATTCGTTTTACCGGCATATTCACTTTCAACTTGAACGTTTGTACTTAACATATTACGTCTCTTGTGAACACCATAAAATGCTAGAGCAGCACCTAAGATAAACACAATAATCGTAACAGGAAGCATCATGTTTGCAAATGCTCCAACATCCATACCGGCTGCAGTTGCAGCTAAGCCTGTTTCAGTTGAAGCTGGAGAAGTTGTAAACCCAATTGCAGTTGCAATAGCCATACCAGCAACAACTTCAGGAATAAATCCGATAGCAGCAAACATTAAAGGCGCAATAACCATTGTATTACCTGCACCCATACCTGCCATATAAGTAGCAAGTGCTTGAACTAAAACGATTGATGCAGCTAGCCAAGCTAGTTTTCCTTTTAATTTACGGTTTAATAATTCAACTAAAGCTTTAATACTTCCAGAGCGAGCAATCATAACTGCACCAGCAGCATAAATAACAGGAGTTAAATATTTAGAAAGCATATCTTTAATACCAACGTTAACGATTAGATTGTTAACATCGCCTAAATTTAAGCCTTTTTCTAGAGCACCTGTAGCAACCAAAATCCATGATACAGCGATTGCAACAATACCTCCGACAAGACCAGCAACAAGCATGTGTTTCTTTTTAATAAGTAAAAATAAAATTACAGCTAGCGGGATAAGCATTAAGATTAAATCCATAGTTTTTTACCTTTCTTTTCTCTCTATATTTTTTGTTTTTTTAAAACATTATTTCTTGATAATAACAGCGATTGGTCCGCCACCATCTGGACCTTGATGCTCAGCACCACCAGATACATAAACCATAGGATCTCCGACAACTGCAGCGATGACACCATTTACTACTGCACGCGCATGTCTTGTATGATTAATGTCTGAATCGGTAAGCATTGTATTTCTTCTACCTCTTACTTTACCAGTAGAACTTGCTTCCGCTTTTGCTAATACGTTAACGATATTTTTAGATTGTTCAGCTGTAGGTAGTTTATCAACTTTCATGCCAGCACTTGTCAATGCCTCAATAATTGAATTTAAGTCAATCGCATCTTTCATGACACTATGACCAATTGATAGGTCTGATGCTGAATCAAATGAATTCCCTAAAACAATAATTTCACAATTCATTAACTCGATACCTGCTGAAGTTGATGCAACACTTGAGTAAAGTGACCAATCATGACAAATAACTTCATTCGTTATTTTATCTTTTGAAACCTCACCTAATGCAAGAGCAACACCTAAAGCTGATGCACCTCTTGAAAATCCCATTGATTTATATGTGTCAGTTACAACAACACTCTTACCTCTATCGTATGCATCTTGGATACGATCTGATGTCAGAAGAGGACACTTAATTTGGACAAAGTGAACATCTTTAGGATCTTTCAATCCTGCATCTTCCATCAGTTTTCTAGTCACTCTTGCAACTTCTTCCACCATTGCAACTGTTCCTATTTCTTCTGGTAGGAAATCTCTTGTATATCCTGATGAAGCAACTAATGATTTCTCATTTCTCTTTTTAGCTTCAACATCTGATTTAGTAAACACAGTCGCATGAGGGGTCATGACGCCTTCTGTGCCACCAGACATCACAAAAGCAACCTTATGAAGCACTTCTTCTTCGCTTAAATTAAGGTTTTTAGCTAAATATGATTTAAACACTGTTGTTGATAATGCTCTAGTAAAATCATTAACACAACCATTACCTTCTGTCTTTCCTAATACCGCAATAATGTCTTTTGTCACAATTTGCTTGCTTTCTACCAATTTCTTGAATCCTGATAGATCATCTGGTGCTGACATTGGAATTGTAAACACGTTTATTTTTTGCATAATTATAAAACACCTGTCCTTTCTAAATCTAAATCATTTATTTCACTTTAAGTATATCAAAGCGTTTTCAGTAAATATATGTTGATAACTAACAAATAAAACACTTTATTTATATCACTTTAGAACAATAAATGCTTCAAATAAACTTTTATTTGGTATAATGTAAATAAAAAGTGGTGCGAAATATGATAAAACTTAGTCAACTTTTAAAAATTAATGTTATTGAAGCCTATCATGTTTTAACAGGAAAAAACAATCTTGACCGTATGGTTTCAAGTGTTTCTGTGCTAGAAACACCTGAGTTTGAAAAATATGTTATTGAAAACTCATTGATTCTAACGACTTTATACCCAATTAAGCAAGATGTTATATTATTTAAAAAATTAATAACTGTCTTAGATAAGAAAAGCAGTTCAGGCCTGATTGTTAAAATTCATCGCTATGTCGAAGATATTCCACAAGAAATTATCGATGAGGCTGACAGGCTTAATTTCCCAATCATCACAATTGATTATGATGCAAATCTATCTACCATTTTCAATTCCATCTTAAGTGAAATTCAAGGTTCTGAATACAATAAGAATAATTTAACCCCTTTTTACACAAATATCTTAAGAAAAATTAGTGGAAACCCATCCACTGAGGCTTTAGTTGAAAGTGCTAAGGATATAGCTGACTTAGAGTTATTAATTTTTAATCCAGTTTCAAAGAAACTATATTATTCTAATGAAGTTATTAAATCTTATTATGACAAGTTTTCTCATCCTGCAAATACACTCGTTAAAGATAAAGATCTTCTTTTATATGTCACAAATATAGAATATGACAATGAGATTATC
>CAYJDZ010000013.1:0-18028 GCA_964368955.1 uncultured Mariniplasma sp. | reverse complement strand
CAGATGATCTATTTTAAAGAATTAGGTTTTGAAGGTTTAAAAATTGATGCTCAATCACAAATTAACACCAATAAAATTCATGAAAAAGCGAGTGAAATTTTAAGAGAAAAAATCGATAAAAATGCTCAAAAAGGACTTTTAGAACGTCCAATTAGAACTATGATCTTAGGTATACCTAACGTAGGTAAATCAACCTTAATAAACGCATTAGCTGGGAAAAAGGCAACCAAAACAGGAAATAAACCAGGGGTTACTAAAGCTCAACAATGGATAAAATTAGGATCAAACTTTGAACTTTTAGATACGCCAGGTGTTTTATGGCCAAAATTCGAAGATAAAAGGGTTGGGTATCACCTTGCTATCACTGGTGCGATTAAAGATGATATTATACCAACCGATGATGTTTGTCAGTTCGCATTAAAGTTCTTAAAAACAAATTATAAGCAACGTTTACTTGATCGCTATGATATTGCTTTAGATGTCGATGATTATGTAACTATGCTAGATATCATAGGTAATAAAAGAGGTGCACTTCTAAAAGGTGCGGAAATTGATTATGAACGTGTCTACAAAATTATTTTAACCGATATTAGAGGAGGGCATCTAGGAGGTCTATCTTTTGACAGAATATGATTTATATCTATATGAAGATCATCTATATGAAAAAGGTATAACTTATATTGCAGGCATTGATGAAGCAGGCAGAGGTCCACTTGCAGGTCCTGTTATTGCTGCTGCAGTCATCTTAAAAAAAGGTGCAAAGTTAAAATATGTTGATGATTCTAAGAAATTAAGTGAAAAACAAAGGCAATTAGCTTTAAGAGAGATTAAAGAAAACGCACTTGCGATTGGTATTGGTATTTGTTCAGTTGAAGAAATAGATAGAATAAATATTTATCGAGCAGCAAAACAAGCTATGATATCAGCGATTTCTCAACTAAAGATTAGACCTGAATATCTTTTGATTGATGCTATGCCAATAGAATTAGAAATACCTCACCAATCCATCATAAAGGGCGACCAAAAATCAATTAGTATTGCAGCCGCATCTATTGTTGCCAAAACAACTAGAGATAGCTACATGATTGAAATTGATAAAGTGTTTCCAGAGTATAACTTTAAGCAACATAAAGGATATGGCACAAAACAACATTTAGAAATGATTAAAAAATACGGATTCACTAAAATTCATCGAAAAACTTATGAGCCAATCAAATCGATGATCAAAGAACAATTGCTAAAAAAATGAAGATCATAGCCACATATGATTCAAAAGACTACAAATCAACTGATCAATTATTAGAAAGAATCGCTTGCAGAGCAATCATTTTAGAATATCCATACGTCTATATGATTCAAAGTGATAAATATAAGGAATTAAAGTTCCCTGGTGGTGGACAAAAACCTAATGAGTCAGATTATGAAACTTTAATTAGGGAAACATTAGAAGAAACTGGATTAAATATCATATCTTCATCCATTAAAGAGTTTGGTGTGGTTTTTGAAAAGAGAAAATCTGTTGTCAATCAATCGGATATATTTTCGATGAAATCTAAATACTATACATGTAGGGTTGAATTGCAAATTAAACAACAAAATCTTGATGAATATGAAAAAGAATATGGTTATCAATTAATTAAAATTCATATCGATGAAGCAATTAAGCAAAACCAATCACTACTCGAAAAAGATATCACAAATATACCATGGGTAACAAGAGAATTGAGAGTTTTACACTATATAAAAGATGAATTTTAAAGAATCATCTTTTTTCTTTTAAAGTAAAATCACATCTTTTACCACTATAATGAAATGGATAAAAAAATATATATTAATAAATATATATAGAATACTCCATTAACTTTATACTTGACATTACAACCAATCTTATTATAATAGGTATGGAAACGGAGTGTTCATATGAGTCAAAAAAAATTAATTATCGTAGAATCACCTGCTAAATCAAAAACTATTGCGTCTTATGTTGGCAAAGACGTTATTGTTTTGTCGTCAAAAGGGCATATAAGAGACTTAGCAACCTCTGGTAAGGATGGGCTTGGTATTGATATAGAAAATGATTTCCAACCAAGTTATAAGGTCATACCAGCTAAAAAAACTCTAGTTAAAGAATTATTAGCAAAAGCAAAAAATAGAGAAGTATTGATTGCGACCGACCAAGATAGAGAAGGAGAAGCCATTGGATGGCATCTTGCTCAAATCTTAGAACTAGATCCTAATGCAACAAATCGCATTGTATTTAGAGAAATCACAAAACAAGCAATTACTGAAGCTTTAAACAATCCAAGAAAAATCGATCAACAACTCGTTAACTCTCAAGAAGCTAGAAGAATCTTAGATCGTATTATTGGTTTTAAACTATCAAAACTTTTACAATCAAAAATTAAATCAAAATCAGCAGGACGTGTCCAAAGTGTTGCTTTAAAGTTAATAGTTGATTTAGAAAAAGAAATTGATGCATTTATCCCAGAGACTTATTATGAAATTGATGCGAAATTTCCACATTTTAAAGCATCATACCACATACCAAGTAAGAAACGCTTGTCAAAAGAAGAAGCAGATTTGATTGTCGAAACATCGACAAATCCTTTTCATGTAGCTGATATTAATGTAAAGTCTTCCAAAAGAAAATCAAAACCTGCATTTATTACATCATCACTCCAACAAGATTCAATCAATAATTTATCATTGAGTGCTAGTAGAACGATGATGGTTGCGCAAAAGCTTTATGAAGGTATTAAAATTGGTGATGAAATTGTTGGTTTAATTACTTACATGAGAACTGATTCAAACAGATTAGCTGAACCATTTATAAAAGAGGCAAATGCGTATATTGAAAAAGAGTATGGTAAGAAGTATTTAGGACAATATAAGGTTTCAACAAAAGATAATGCTCAAGATGCTCATGAAGCAGTCAGACCAACTTCAGTATTTAGAACACCTGAGATGATGAGTAGCTACCTAGATAAAGATGAATTAAAACTCTATAGACGTATTTATGAAAGAACACTTGCTTCTTTAATGAGTGATGCAGTATTTGAGAATACAAAAGTAAAATTAGTATCCAATGATAACATATATGACCTTGATGGTTCAGTCTTGAAGTTTGATGGGCATTTGAAAATCTACACTGAAGCTAAGAATGCTGATAAACTCATTCCAAAACTTGAAATTAATCAAAAAATTAATGCATCTGAAGTTAAATCAATTGAAAAAGTAACGATGCCTCCCGCAAGATACTCAGAAGCAACCTTAATTAAAGAAATGGAATCTTTAGGTATTGGTAGACCATCTACTTATGCTTCAACAATTCAAACTATCAAGCATAGAGATTATGTTAATCTAGATCAAAAGAGATTTATACCAACCGATCAAGGTAAGCTAACCTCTAAAGAATTAGATGAATTCTTCCATAAAATCATTAATGTTGAATATACTTCTAAAATGGAGCAAAAACTTGATGCCATTGCGGAAGCACAAGAATCAGGTGTAGAAATTGTATCTAATTTCTATCATAGCTTTATCCCTATGGTTGATCATGCTCAAAAACATATGAAAAAAATAGAGCCAAAAATGACAGATGAACTTTGTCCTAAGTGTGGCAAACCATTAGTTGTTAGAAAATCAAAATATGGTGAATTTGTTGCATGTAGTGGTTTCCCAAAATGTAGATACATCAAAAACAACGATCAAAGCTAGACTATTGCTAAATAATGAGCTTTTCTTTACAAATAAAACAAAAAGTGATACTATATTGATGCATTCAATTAAATGGATGTTATTCAACCCCTAATAAAGTGTGTTAAAACACATAAATACCCCTTAATTGGTCTTCTGAACTTTATCAGGTGGCCAATTTTAATGAAGTAAGAAATGAAATATGTTATAATATAAATGAAATTGTTAAAGGAAGTGTTAAAAAATGAAAACATTTAAATCAAAGCCGGTTACCCTAATTGGTGACACTAAGAAAGTCGGAGATATCGCTCCAGAATTTAAAGCATTAAATCATAAACTTGAATATGTTAACTTATCTGACTTTAAAACTAAGTACATTATTTTAAATGTTGTTCCTTCTCTAGATACAACAGTTTGCGATCGTCAAACAAGAACAGTTAACCAAGAATTATCAGAAGTTAGTGACTTGACTGTTTTAACGATTTCAAATGACCTCCCATTCGCTCAAGCAAGATGGTGTGGAAATGCAGGATTAGATAATATCATCACATTAAGTGATTATATTGAACTAGATTTTGGAAATAAATATGGGACATATATTAAGGAATTAAGATTACAGGCAAGAGCTGTGTTTGTCTTAGACCAAAATAGAAAGATCTTATATACTGAATATGTTGATGAAATGAGCTCCCATTTAAACTTTGATGAATTGCTTAGTTTTGTTAAAAATTTGCCGAAAGAATAACCTTTCGGTTTTCTTTTTCTTATGGTATAATATCTAAGGATTATAGGTGAAAAATTATGGGACTTTTTAAAAAATTATTTGGTAAAAAAATTAAAAATGACAAATATGCATTAGGATTACATAAGACCAAAGAGGCGTTAGGTAATTTAAAAGAAATTCTATCGCAATCAAAAGTGATTGATGATCAACTCTTTGATGCCCTAGAAGATATCTTTATTCAAGCAGATATCGGTGTAGACACCGTTATCTATTTTATTGAAGCTTTAAGAAAAGACGTTTTAAACAAAAAAATTACAGACCCCAATGATTTAGCAGAAATCATTGTCGATAAAATGTTTGAAATCTATTTAAAAGGTGACCTATTAAACACAGAACTTAGATTTGATGAACATGAAATTAATGTTTATTTATTTGTTGGTGTCAATGGAGTTGGTAAAACAACATCGATAGGTAAACTAGCAAAACAACTTAAAGATGAAGGCAAAAAAGTTATGCTAGTTGCTGGAGATACCTTTAGAGCTGGTGCTATCGAACAATTAAAGATTTGGGGAGACAGAAGTAAAACCTATGTTTTTTCTAAACCTGAAGGTAGTGATCCATCAAGTGTAATCTATGATGCGATTGAGTATGCAAAAAAAGAAAAAATTGACTGTGTCTTGTGTGATACAGCAGGTAGACTTCAAACCAAAGTCAATTTGATGAAAGAATTAGAGAAAATGAAAAGAGTCATTCAAAAATCTCTTCCTAATGCGCCTCAAGAAACGCTTTTAGTGATTGATGCGACAACTGGTCAAAATGGTATGCGTCAAGCAGAAGTCTTTAAAGAAGCAACCGATGTTACAGGCATCATCTTAACTAAATTAGATGGAACAGCAAAAGGTGGTATTGTTTTAGCGATTAGACATTTATATGACTTGCCAATTAAATATGTCGGTTTAGGTGAAAAAATAGAAGATTTAGTCTATTTTGATATTGAAAACTATATTTATGGATTATTTGAAGATTTCTTTTAGAAGGTAAAAAATGGAAACTTTAGAAAAAAAAGAACAACTGAATCAACTATATGATATGTATAGCGTGCTTCTCACAGATAAACAAAACCTTTCTTTTAAGTATTATTATCAAGATGATTATTCTCTTCATGAAATAGCTGAAATATTAGGTGTGAGTAGACATGCAATTTTTGATCAGTTGAAAAAAGTTGAAAACCATTTATATGCTTATGAAGAAAAATTAAGCTTATTAGAAAACAAGCAAAAAAGATTAGCATTAATTGACAAACTTGAAAGTGTAGTTGATTCTAAGTTGTTAGTTGATTTAAGAAAGTTGGATGAGTAATGGCAGAAAATTCGTTAAGTTCAAGATTACAAATGGCAATGCGCCGTCTAACAGGACGGGGCTTTTTAACTGAAAAAGATATTGATGAAATGATGAGAGAAGTTCGTCTATCTTTACTAGAAGCGGACGTTAACTTTAAAGTCGTTAAACAATTTATTAATAATATTAGAGAACAAGCAATTGGAGAAAAAATCTTAAAAGGTTTAAATCCAGGGCAACAAGTAGTAAAAATCGTTCATGATGAATTAAAAAGAGTCATGGGCGAAGACTCTGTTGGTATATCCTACAATATGAGTGGAATCACCACGATTATGACAATGGGTTTACAAGGGTCTGGTAAAACAACTGCAATAGGAAAACTAGGCGTTTATATTCGTAAAAATGAAAAGAAAAATGTCATGTTTATTGCCGCTGACGTTTATCGTCCAGCAGCAATCGAACAATTAGTGACTATTGGTAAACAAATAGACGTTTTTGTTTATGAAGAAGGCTTAAAAGATGCTAGAGAGATTGTTAAAAATGGATTAGCCTATGCTAAAGAACATAAGTATGATGTTGTCATCATCGATACTGCAGGAAGATTACACATTGATGAAAAAATGATGGGCGAGCTCATCGATATTAAAGCAATAGCAAAACCTAGTGAAATCTTACTAACAGTTGACGCAATGACCGGTCAAGATGCTGCAAATATCGCAAGAAGTTTTCATGATCAATTAAATGCGACTGGTGCTATCTTAACTAAACTAGATGGTGATACCCGTGGTGGTGCTGCCTTATCCATTAAAGAAGTTTCAGGCATTCCAATTAAATTTGCTTCAAATGGCGAGAAAATGGACGCATTTGAAGTCTTTCATCCAGAAAGAATGGCATCTAGAATCTTAGGCATGGGAGATGTTTTAACTCTCATTGAAAAAGCAACCGATGCGATTGATGAAGATGAAGCACAATCCATGATGGAAAAATTAATGAGTGACACATTTAATTATAATGATTTACTCAAACAATTTAAAATGATCAAACGGATGGGTTCAATGAGTAAAATCTTAGGGTTTATGCCAGGCATGGGCAAAATCAAGGAAGCAGCTTCAAATGTTGATGACAAACAATTCGAAAAAATGGGTGTTTTAATTCATTCAATGACTGATGCTGAGAGAAAAAATCCTGAACTCATTGACAAAAGTTCAAGGCGAAGAGAAAGAGTAGCAAAAGGCTCAGGCATGAGTGTTGCAGAATTAAACCGCTTAAGACAAGCACTTGATGCTCAAAAGAAAATGATGAAAAAAATGATGAGTATGGATGAAAAACAATTAGAAGGTCTTTCTAAAAATCCAACTCAAGCATTACAAAATAATAAACAAAAAAAAGGCAAGGGTAAAGGAAAGGGTCAATTCAGGATTCGTTGATCCTTTTTACTTATCCACATATACTGTGGAAAAGTATTTGCAAATCACATGATAAAATGAAGAAAAGGAGTATCAGATTATGAAAAAAATAACGCTCATCGATGGCAACTCAATTTTATTTAGAGCATACTACGCAACGGCCTATCCTGGCGCTAAATTGATGCAATCCTCTAAAGGAACCTACACAAATGCTGTTTTTGCGTTTGTCGGTATGTTTGAAAAAATAGTTACTGATGAAACTAAACATGTTTTAGTTGCTTTTGACACAAAAGAACCGACTAAAAGACACTTAGCTTATGAAGGTTATAAGGCTGGCAGAACAAAAATGCCAGAAGAATTAGGTCAACAAATTCCTTTAGTTAACCAGTATATTGATCTAAATGGTGTAATTGCCTATTCTAAAGCAGGATATGAAGCAGATGACATCATTGGAACACTCGCTAAACAAGGCAGTCGTAAAGGATATCATGTTGATATCTATTCAAGTGATAAAGATTTACTTCAATTAGTTGATGAAAATATAACTGTTCACCTTTTAAAAAAAGGGATGCAAGAAGTTCATGATTTTGACCCTAAAAAATTATTAGAAACATATGAACTTACTCATGAACAAATGATTGATTTAAAAGCTTTGATGGGAGATCCTTCAGACAACATTCCTGGAATTCCTGGTATTGGTGAGAAAACTGCGATTAAATTATTAAAAGAATATCAAACACTAGAAAATGTTTTAGAACACCAAGATGACATTAAAGGTAAACTCGGAGAAAGAATTAGAGAAAACCGAGATTCTGCTATTATGAGTAAAGAATTAGTAACCATTCAATTAGATTGTGACATTGAATATGAAGTCGATGATCTTTTAAAAAAAGAGATAAAAACAAATGAACTCATTCGTTTTTATCAAGATCTTGACTTGCACGTTTTTGTGAAAAAGATGGAAATTCTAGTCACACAAGAAGAATCAACTTGGGACTACCAAGAATTAAGAAATGAAAGTGACTTAGAAAAAATATTAAATCAAGATTTAGCACTCCATTTTGAATTTAGTGACTATAATTATCATAAAGCTGACCTTTGGGGTATTGGCTTATCTAATGGGAAAAACCATTATGTCCTAAGTCCTGATGTTGCTCTATCTTCAATCAATTTTGGGATGTATCTAGAAGATGAAAATCATAAGAAGTATGTCTATGACTTAAAAGCAATCAGAGTATTTCTGTTATGGAAAAACTTAGATATTAAAGGTGTTACCTTTGACTTATTGCTTGCAGCATATCTCATTAATTCTCATCTAGGGAAAGAAGAGTTTAAACGGATTGTTTCCACTTTTCATTATGAAGACATTCAATATGATGATACCATTTATGGGAAAGGTAGTAAAAAAAGCTTACCTGAACCATCAATCTACTTTCAACATATTGCATCAAAAGCGAAAGCGATTTATGCACTAAAAGATGAGTTAATAGAGAATTTGATTAAAGATGAACAATTAGATTTGCTAAACAGTATAGAACTTCCTTTATCAGAAGTGCTTGCTCAAATGGAATTTGAAGGACTTTTAGTTGATCAAGATGAATTAGAAAAACAAAAAGTTGATTTAAATGAAAGGATTAGTCTACTTGAAAAAGAGATTATTAATCTAGCCGGAAGAGATTTCAATGTTTCAAGTCCAAAACAATTAGGAGAAATTTTATTTGAAGATTTAGGATTACCTAATGGCAAGAAAACTAAAACAGGATATTCCACAAATGTTGATGTTCTAAACTTCTTAAAAGATAAACATCCTATTATTGAAAAAATATTAGAACATAGACAACTATCCAAATTATATTCTACATATATCATTGGCCTAGAACAAAATCTATTTTCTGACGGGCGAGTTCATACCATCTATATGCAAGCATTAACCACGACAGGAAGACTCTCATCTTTAGATCCTAATCTACAAAATATTCCGATTCGAAGCGAAGAAGGCAGACAAATCAGAAAAATATTTAAAGCTAGAGAAAATCACTTCTTACTTGGAGCTGATTATTCACAAATTGAACTTCGCGTTTTAGCCGATATGGCAAATGTTGAAAAACTGATTGAAGCTTTTAATAATCATGAAGATATTCATACGAAGACAGCAAAAGAAATATTTGATAAAAAAGAAGTCAATAGCGAACAAAGAAGAGCTGCCAAGGCAGTAAACTTCGGTATTATATATGGGATTGGTGCTTGGAGCCTAGCAGAAGATATACATGTATCTCCTAAAGAGGCACAAAGATTCATTGATGATTACTTAAATTTATATCCAGAGATTAAGACCTATATGGAAGATATCGTTATTTATGCAAAAGAACATGATTATGTGAAAACAATCATGAATCGAAGAAGATACATCCCTGAACTTAAATCAAGTGTTTATACACAAAGAGCTTTTGGCGAAAGAACAGCCCTAAATGCACCGATTCAAGGTAGTGCGGCTGATATCTTAAAAAAAGCAATGATTGATTTATATCGATATTTAAAAAAACATCATAAAAAATCAAAGATTTTATTACAAGTTCATGATGAACTCATCTTGGATGTCGTACCAGAAGAACTAGAAGAAATGAAAGAAATTGTACCTAAAATGATGTCACAAGCAGTCAAGTTAAAAGTTGAACTTGAAACATCATGTGATGTTGGCAAAACTTGGTATGATTTAAAATAGGTGATGCCATGCCAGAACTACCTGAAGTAGAAACCGTAAGGCGGACGCTACTTCTAAAAATCAAAGATAAGAAAATCGTTGATATCGATGTTTTTTATCCAAAAATGATTAAAACAGATTATGCATACTTCGAAAAGAATATCATCAATCAAACGATTCATGATATTAAAAGAATGGGTAAACACTTAATCTTTATCCTAGATGATGATGTGATGATTATTCATCTTAGAATGGAAGGTAAATTCTTCATCAAAACTGATGAAGAAATCTCAAAACATGAACATATTATTTTTAGATTAAATGATGGGAGTTCATTAAGATATCATGACGTTAGAAAATTTGGAACACTGCATCTCATTTCTAAAGAAGACTATTTAAACGAATATCCTTTAAAAGATTTAGGGCCAGAACCTAAAAATATTAATCCAAATGATTTTTATCAACAAATTCACAAATCTCAAAGAGTGATTAAAGCAGTGATGCTTGATCAACATATCATCAGTGGTCTAGGCAATATTTATGTGGATGAAACACTATTTCTAGCCAAAATTAATCCAGAAAGAGTATCTTCTAAAATTACCAAAAAAGAAGCAGAAAACCTAATTCTTAGCGCTAGAGATGTTTTAGAAAAAGCGATATTTCTCGGTGGGACAACTATTAGAAGCTATACATCAAGCTTAGGGGTTCATGGACGTTTTCAAAACGAATTAAATGTACACACCAAAAAGGGTGAACCTTGCCCCATATGTGGCACATTAATCATAAAATTAAAAGTAGCAGGGCGTGGATCTTATGTCTGTCCAAAATGTCAAAAATAAGCCATTGATCATCGGGTTAACTGGTGGAATTGCATCTGGCAAAACAACTGCATCTCTTTATTTTCAAAGTAAAAACATCCAAGTCATTGATAGTGATGAAGCTGTAAAAAAACTTTGGGAAGAAAACAAAGAAATGGTTCAGAAAGCTGAAGCTCTTTTTGGTTTTCCTATTGCTTCAAAAGCAGATAAGAAAAAGATTAGTCAACTGATCTTCTCGGATAAGAAATATAGATTGAAACTCAATGAAATTATTCATCCATATGTTTTTAACTATATTAAAGATCAAGTTGAAAAGCTTTCAAATGAACGCTTTATTGTAGTTGACATGCCACTTTTATTTGAAGTGAACTACGAGAAAAAATGTGATGTTACATGTTTGGTTTTTGTAAGTGAAAAAATCCAAATTGAAAGATTAATGAAAAGAGATGACATTTCTAAAGAAGAAGCAATTAAACGTATTGAGTCTCAATCAAGTTTAGTCGAAAAAAAGATGAAAGCAGATACAATTTTTGACAACGAAGGGAATCTAGATTATCTTCATTTCCAAATTGATCAATTTTTAAAAGGGATCCATTATGAAGAATAGTTCGATATTTAGACTGCATATCACTTCTGATCTTGCGACTCAAGATTTCAAAGTATTGGCACTGCTTTATCAACCTTTACTTGGCATTGACGCACATTCTTTATTTATTACATTTTATCAATTAAATCATAAAACAATAATTAGTGAATATACACATCAACAATTATTTGATCTTTTAAGCTTAAGACAGTCTGATTTTCTAAAAATGAGAAATAAACTAGAAGCATTAAATTTACTCGAAGTTTATCAAAATATAGACACTTATGTTTATACATTAAAGACACCACTCACTGCAAAACAGTTCTTATTAGATACTGTTTTTGGAAGTTATCTACAATCAGAAATTGGTGAAAAAAATGTAGACATGATTGCATCCCTATTCAAAATAGAAATCCCTAATCTTGAAGGATTTACGAATATAACTAAGCCATTTGATAGTATGTATGAGTTTAAGAGTCTAAATTTATTAAAGTTTGATTATGAATTTGCAGGCAGAAAACAAAATGGAGGCAGTCATATTGGATATCAATTTGATTTCAATCAGTTTGTTGAACACCTACCAGAGCGCTTAAAAAATTCTCAGCTTTTAAATCAAAAACTCCAAACTCAAATTTCAAAAATCGCTTTTGTCTATCAATTTGGTATTGAAGATATGGTTGAAATTTATATGGAAGCTTCAAAATCAAAACAAACAGTTAACTTCCAAGCACTAAACCATAAAGCAAAACGTCATTATGAGACTAAAAATCAAACGCTATCCATTAAAGAAAAAGATATACCTAAAACAGAGTTAATTAAGACCTTGCCTCCTCAAGTTATTATTCAAAAATATAGTAAAATGGATTTACAAGGTCTAGCACTATCAACTGCAACGCTACTCATTGAGAGAAATCATGTTGATCCAGGCATCATTAATGTTATCTTAATGCTTGTACTAAAACAAAAAGACGGCGTGCTACCAGGGCTAAAATATATGGAAACAGTGTTACACGATTGGTTGAATAGAGGTATTCAAACAACTGAAGATGCACTTAATTATTCAATGAAATTAGAAAACCAATGGGTCAACAAGAAAAAAGTTCAAAAAGTATCTGAGCCTGATTGGATGGATGATTATGTTAAAGAACTAGAGAAAATGGAGGAATAAACATGACATTTGAAGACATGCGGAAAGTCATTAAGAAATATCCTGAGACAAAAGATTTAGTGCTTTTGGATGTTGATGTGAATAAAGTCTATCAATATATTATTCAAATGCAAGAAGAACCTGTTGTTAATGGATATGAGATTGTCCTTCGCACAGAACCATATATCGAAATTGTTTATCGCCCAACAAAGGAAAAAGCATTTGAAATAAGAAAAGAAAAAATAAGAAGAAAACTAAAGTTCTATGATAGCGAAGTCTATATACAAGATGCAAGCATTTCAGCTTTCTCATGCTTTAATGAAGAAAGACAAAAAGCTTGTGACCTTGCAAGCTCTTTTATCGAAAAATATAAAAAAGATCATTATGAAAAGGGTCTATTCATCTATGGCCGCTATGGAACAGGTAAATCTTATTTATTATCAGCTATCGCACAAGAATTAGCTTTAAAAAATATTGCGGTTTTATTTGTTTATATGCCTGATTTAATTCGTTCTATTCGTCAAGGGATGAACGAAGGGAATTTAGAAGAGCGTATCAATAAATTAAAACAAGCTGATATTTTAATGATGGATGATTTTGGTGGCGAAAATATGAGTTCTTGGTTTAGAGATGAAATCTTAGTTCCTGTCTTGCAATATAGATTATCTGCTAAATTGCCTGTGTTTATGAGTTCAAATTTTTCACTCGTTCAACTCTTAGAAGCACTAACGCTTCAAAAAGATGAAACTAACCGGATGAAAGCAGGAAGACTGATCCAAAGAATGAAAGATTTAATGCATTATGTCAAATTATCTGAAGAACCTTATACAAGTGATAAATGACTTGTAATTTAAAAAACTAGTGATATAATATATTTAGTACGATGAAAAGGACACAGTTTAAGATTATAAAAAAGCGACGTAGAAGGGTGAGAGCTACGATTAACCTTAAATTACTACCTTGAAGTAGATTAGATAAAAACTAATCCGTTTGCCTGCGTTAAAGGTTTAAAGGGCTAGGGAAACCTAGAACTAAGGTGGTACCGCGAAGCATATTCGTCCTTAGACAATTGTCTAGGGATTTTTTTATTAAAAAAAAGGAGTTGGAAAACATGATTCAAATCACATTTCCAGATGGAAGTAAAAAAGAGTATAAAAAAGGGATTACCCCTTTAGAAATTGCTGAAAGCATATCAATATCGCTTGCTAAAAAAGCGATAGCAGCTAGCTTTGATGATGCTTATGTAGAATTGTCAAGAGCTTTAATGTCAGATGGGAAACTATCAATCCTAACTGAAAAAGATGAAAAATCTCTCAATATTATGAATCACTCAACAGCTCATCTAATGGCTCAAGCCATTACCAAGTTATATCCGGGTGCTTGTTTTGGTGTGGGTCCTTATATTGAAGAAGGCTTTTATTATGATGTAGATTTTGGCGATATCAAAATCAATGATGAAGATTTAGCTAAGATTGAAAAAAAGATGCATTATTTATCAGAACAAGCTTTCGACATCTTAAGAGAAGAAGTTACTTATGAACAAGCAAAAGAAATTTTCAAAAAAGATCCGTACAAACTTGAAATCATTGAAGATTATAAAAATACACAACTAACGGTTTATCGTCAAGGTGATTTTGTTGATCTATGCCGTGGTGGTCATGTGCTAAACACCAAACAAATCAAACATTTCAAGCTTCTTAGTCTAGCTGGTGCATACTGGAGAGGCAATAGTAATAATAAGATGCTTGTCAGAATTTATGGAACAAGTTTCTATTCTAAAAAAGCTTTAGATGATTTCTTAGTTTTGATCGAAGAAAGAAAACAAAGAGATCACCGTAAACTTGGAAAAGAACTTGGATTATTTATGATTTCAAAAGAAGCCGGACAAGGTCTTCCTTTTTGGTTACCTAATGGTGCGACCATTCGTAGAGTCATCGAAAGATATATAACAGATGTTGAAATATCTTTAGGATATTTGCATGTCTATACCCCTGTTTTAGCAAACGTAGATTTATACAAGACTTCAGGTCACTGGGATCATTATCAAGACTCAATGTTTCCACCTATGGATATGGGTGATGGTGAGATGTTGGTGATTAGACCAATGAACTGTCCACATCATATGTTGCTATATAAAAATGACGTTCACTCCTATCGTGAACTGCCTTTAAGAATAGCAGAGTTAGGCATGATGCATCGTTATGAAAAAAGTGGTGCCTTATCAGGCTTACAAAGAGTAAGAGAAATGACTTTAAATGATGCCCATATTTTTGTGAGAGCTGATCAAATTAAAGATGAATTTAAACGAACTATGGAATTACTACTTGCAGTCTATGAAGATTTTAATATTACAGATTATAAATTTAGATTAAGTTATCGTGATCCACTGGATACAGAAAAGTATTTTCCAAATGATGAGATGTGGAATAAAGCAGAACGCGTTTTAAAAGAAGCATTAGATGAATTTGGTGTTGATTACTTTGAAGCTTATGGTGAAGCAGCATTTTATGGTCCTAAACTAGATGTTCAAGTTAAAACTGCATTAGGAAATAGTGAAACACTATCAACCATTCAACTTGATTTTTTACTTCCTGAACGATTTGATTTAACATATGTTGGTGAAGATGGCAAAAACGATCAAAGACCAGTTGTTATTCATCGTGGTATCGTTTCAACAATGGAGCGTTTTGTTGCTTATTTAACTGAAGAATATAAAGGTGCATTCCCTTTCTGGTTAGCACCAGTTCAAGTTAAGATTTTACCAGTGAATGTATCAGCACATATGGATTATGTCATGAAAGTTCATCAAATTTTAAAATACAAATACTTTAGAGTTGAAAGTGATTTAAGAGAAGAAAAACTAGGATATAAAATTAGAGAAGTACAAACACAAAAAGTTCCATACTCTCTTGTCTTAGGAGATAATGAAGCAAAAGATGGACTTGTAACTTATCGTAAATATGGCGAAGATAAACAAATCACGGTTACATTGGATTCGTTTATTGAAATGATTTCTAAAGAACTAAAAAATAATTTAAAATAATTAATCTGAGTTATAAGATGATTTCTTATAACTCTTTGATTTTAGTAAACAAAACGTGGTAAAATAACAAGTGATTATTATTAGAAAAGAGGATTAGACATGCTAGAAGTAAAAAATGCAAAGATGATGTATGGCAACTTAGTTGCGGTTAATCATTTAACCTTTACAATTAAACCAGGTGATATTTTTGGTCTTTTAGGAACCAATGGCGCTGGAAAAACAACGACATTTAGAATGATTATGGGTCTTTTAGAGCCTACTGAAGGAGAAGTTCTTTATAATGGAGGCAAAGTCGGATATCACAATGTCAATGAAATAGGCTATATGATTGAAGAGCGAAGCCTACTTACAAAAGTATCAGTCAAGGAACTTATGTTATATTTTGGTCAATTAAAAGATATGGACCCAAAAAATATTCTAGAGCGCTTAGACTATTGGCTAGAACGCTTTAATATCGTTGATTATAAAAACAAAAAAATTAAAGAACTATCTAAAGGGAATCAACAAAAGATTCAATTTATTTCTGCGATTATTAATAATCCTAAACTGTTAGTTTTAGATGAACCCTTTAGTGGACTTGACCCCATTAATACACAGTTATTTGTAGAAGTCATAAGAGATTTTCAAAAAAATGGAGCAATGGTCGTTTTTTCATCCCATCAATTAGACCATGTTGAATCATTTTGTGAAGAAATTGTTGTCCTAGAAAAAGGTGAAGTTGTTATTAGTGGAAGAATCGATAAAGTTAAGGAAGATTTCCAAAAACAAAACATTAAAATTATTGGTGATGTTGACGTTGAAGTCTTGAAGGGTATTAAAGGTGTTTTCAAAGTCATCGAAAACGCTAATGGCGTTATCGTTAAAATTGAAAATAAAGAAGTTAGTCAAGATGTTTTTGATTATGTAAAGACATGTAAAAATATTACAAAATATGATGTTGAACAACCAAGTTTATCAGAAATATTTATTGCAAAGGTAGGCCATAATCATGAAGAAGTTTAAATTTCTTGTTAAATATGGATTGAAAAAAAGAGTTTTTAGAAAATCTTTTATCATCGCGAATATTATTGTCGGGATTTTATTTATTGGTATTATTAACCTACCTACGATTATCGGTTGGTTTGTAGCAGATGATGTTCAAACTGAAAATATTTATATTGATGTTTATAACCAATCCCCAATGACAACGATTCATACAGATCTTCAAGCAGTGCTCAATCAACCATATGAAGGCTACGATTATTTTTTATTCACAGATCTAGATGAAAGCTTTGATGAAGAAAAGTTTTGGGCAGATGAAGATAAAGATGTAGCACTTATTGTTAGTGGGACTGTTAGTGAGCCAAATTTTGATATTTATTCTAAATCACCCGACTATAATCAAGCCATGATGGTTCAAATTGAACTTTTAATGATTAATTATCAAATTAATGATTATAAGAGCCCGGTATTTAATACGATAAACGCTCCAGACTATGAAAGCCCAGAAGAAAAAGATGCAATCACTTCTTTAATGAGTATCTTAGTCCTTCCTTTATTTATTTTAATTACGATGGCAACTCAGTTTGTTGGAGTTGATATTATTGAAGAAAAATCAACAAAAGCAATTGAAACAATTATCGCAAGTGTGCCAGCAAAATTACATTTCTTATCAAAAATTGCGGCAAGCATTCTGTTTGTGATGATCCAAGGGGCCTTAATATTAGTCTATGGTGGGATTGCAGCTCTAATTGGTAACGTGAGTGCCTCTAGTGGATCTTTGATGGGTGCTGGATTAGATGTTCACTTACTCAAGTATTTACAAGATATTATTCCTAATTGGCCACTAGTTTTAGTCATTGTTATGCTATTTGTTATTGTTGGAACGCTATTTTATTTAGTGATTGCAGCACTACTTGCTTCAATGGCAGTCACACAAGAGGATTATCAACAATTTCAATCGCCTTTAATGTTGATGTTATTAGGTGGATTTTATATTGGTATATTTGCACCACTTGTTGGTGGGTATGGATTTATAAAGATTATGGCTTTTGTACCTATCTTTACGCCAATCGTTGCACCAATTGCTTTTGCTTCAGGTATTATGAGTTTATTAGAAGCAGTTATCGCATTAGTAATTATGATTTTGGTATTAATAGGATCTCTTTATATTGTCGCACCAGTTTATAAGATTGCAATCTTAAGTTATGATCAAACAAAATTCTTTAAACGGATTAAATCATACTTTAAAAAAGCTTTCGCAAAAAATGGAAAGAAAGAAGAGATTAACTAAAAAATGGTTATCTTAACGACGATGAGTGAAGATCCAATATTGCAAGTATCGACATTTAGTGCGTTGATTCTAATTCCACTACTTAGTATACTATTGAGTAAGAAAAAGCTAAAAAGAATATTTATCCCAAGTATCTTATCGCTTACTATCTCTTTTCCAATGGTTATCTTTGTGATGATTGTTCCAACTTTAGAGATATCAAGATATTTATTCTATATTTCAATGAGTTTATGGACAGGTGGATTTTTCTCGATTTTCATAGTTTACTTTATCTACCTTAAAAAGAAAAAAGAATTA
>CAYJDZ010000012.1:0-18220 GCA_964368955.1 uncultured Mariniplasma sp. | reverse complement strand
AAAAACTTGATGAAAGAAAAGAACAACTTGAACAATTAAATAGCAAAGTGGAAGACACATTAAAAGAACAAGAAGCAAAACTGAGTGAAATTTCTAACTTGTCAACAGAACAAGCAAGAGAAATCATTATGGATAGAGTCAGAGAAAGCATGTCTGATGAAATTGCGACTTATATCAAAGATGAAGAAGAAAGAGCGAAAAATGAAGTTCATGGACGCTCAAAAGAATTATTAGCCCTTGCAATACAAAAATATGCAAGTGAGACAACTACAGAACGTACTGTATCAGTAGTCGATCTACCTAATGATGAAATGAAAGGCCGCATTATTGGTCGTGAAGGTCGGAACATCCGCACAATAGAAGCATTAACCGGTGTTGATTTAATTATTGATGATACACCAGAAGCTGTTGTATTAAGCGGTTTTGATCCAGTTCGTAGAGAAATTGCCAAACGTGCATTAACCACGCTCGTATCTGACGGACGTATTCATCCAGGAAGAATCGAAGAAGTTGTTGAAAAAGCGAGAGTCGAAGTTGATATGTTTATTAGAGAAGCTGGAGAAGACGCCGTCTTTACAGTAGGTGTTGGTAGAGTCCATCCTGATCTAGTTAAATTACTTGGACGCTTAAGCTTTAGAACAAGTTATGGTCAAAACGTATTAAAGCATTCAATTGAAACTGCATTTCTAGCTGGTAAATTAGCTGTTGAAATCGGTGAAGATGAAATACTTGCAAGACGTGCAGGTTTGCTTCATGATATTGGTAAAGCAGTAGATCATGAAGTTGAAGGTGGACACGTTGAAATTGGTGTTAGACTCGTTAGTAAGTATAAAGAACCAAAAGAAGTTATTGATGCAATTGCTTCTCACCATGGAGACAAAGAAGCTGAAAGTATTATCGCTGTATTAGTTGCAGCTGCTGATGCCTTGAGTGCTGCTAGACCAGGTGCAAGAAGTGAATCAATGGAAAATTATATTAAGCGTTTGGAACAATTAGAAGCCATTTCAAATGAGATTCCAGGTGTTGACAAATCGTATGCAATTCAAGCAGGACGAGAAGTAAGAGTTATAGTTAAAGCTGAAGAAATAGATGATTTATCGACCTTTAAGGTTGCTCGACAAATTAAAGAGCAAATTGAAGCACAGATGACTTATCCAGGAACCATCAAGGTTACTGTTATTCGCGAGACTAGAGCTACAGATATTGCAAAATAAGAGGCTTTTGCCTCTTTTTGTTAGGAAAGTGTGATTTTATGAAAATTTTATTTATTGGGGACATTTATGGTCAATCAGGCATGGATATGTTAGAGGCATACCTGCCTGAATTGAAACAAACCCATAAACCTAATTTAATCATTGTTAATGCCGAAAACGCAACTTATGGTAGGGGTATTAATAAAAGTATGTATAAAACAATCATGGGTTTAGGTGTTTCAATGATTACGATGGGCAATTGGGTCTGGGGTAATAAAGAAATCTTTGAATTTATTGAAGGTTCAAACATTGTCCGCCCCTTTAATTATAGAGAAGCTCCAGGTAAAGGATTTATATCTCTAAATTATAACGGTCAAAAAGTATTAATCATTAATGCTTTAGGTAGAACTTTTATGAACGCTAACATTGATGATCCATTTACAGGTATAAAGGCAATCATTGAATCGGAAAAACCGGATGTATCGTTTGTGGATTTCCACGCAGAAGCCACTTCAGAAAAAGTTGCTTTAGGACATTACTTAGATGGGATAGCTGATATTGTTGTCGGCACGCATACACATATCCCTACAGCAGATGAAAGAAAACTTCCCAAAGGAACCTTATATATCACTGATGTTGGGATGACAGGTCCACTAAACGGAGTGATTGGTGTTGATCAAACCATTGTTTTAAATAGGTTTTTAAATGGATTTTCTACACCAAACCAAGTCGCAGAAGGACCAAAACAACTCAACGGTGTGATTATTGATTTAAACAGAAAAACGATTAAAAGAATACATATCGAAAGCGAAACAGTATAACTTATGCTGTTTTTTCGCATATAATAGAGGTAGGCAGGTAAAAAGATGAGCAAAAAAATAGATATAGATAAATATTTCACGCCTGATTTAACAAAGGCTAGAAAAAGAACGAAAAATACAATTGAAGAAGTCAAATTTGAGTTGGATGACTCACATAAAAAAATAGGGTTTAATAAAACTTATTTTATTCATACCTATGGATGTCAAGGTAATTTAGCTGATAGCGAAGTCATGGCAGGCATCTTAGAATTGATGGGATTTAGTCCAGCAAGTTCTGAAACTGAAAGTGATATTATTTTAATTAATACATGTGCAATCAGAGAAAATGCAGAAAATAGAATTTGGGGTGAGCTTGGAAGATTTAAGGCTTTTAAGAGAAATAATCCCAATTTAATACTTGGACTTGCTGGGTGTATGTCACAAGAAGAAAATGTTGTTGAAAAGGTTTTAAAAACATATCAGCACGTCGATTTGATTTTTGGAACACATAATATTCATAAACTTCCTGAATACATAGAAACCGCAATGTTTTCAAAAGAAAGAGTCATTGAAGTTTACTCTAAAGAAGGTGAAATCGTAGAAAACCTTCCTAAAACAAGAAATCACAAGTTTAAAGCATGGGTTAACATCATGTTTGGTTGTGATGAGTTTTGTACATATTGCATTGTTCCTTATACGAGAGGCAAAGAACGATCTAGATCAAAAGAAGAAATCATTGAAGAAGTTTTGGGTCTAGTTAAAGAAGGCTATCAAGAAGTGACACTACTTGGACAAAACGTAAACGCTTATGGCAAAGACCGTAAGGATGAAAACTATACTTTTGGTGATTTATTAAGAGATTTAGATAAAACTGGAATCAACCGAATTAGATTTACCACATCTCACCCACATGACTTAGACCGAAACACAATGGAAGCCATGAGAGATTCATCTCATGTCATGCCATACTTTCATCTACCAGTTCAATCAGGATCAAATAAAGTTTTAAAGAAAATGAATAGACATTATACAAAAGAATCTTATCTAAAAGTTTTAAATGAATTAAAAGAAACGGTTCCTGGTATATCAGTAACAACTGATATTATTGTTGGATTTCCAGATGAAACGGAAGCAGATTTCTTAGAGACTATAGATTTGGTGGAAAAAGCGGATTTTGAAGGTGCATTCACTTTTGTGTTCTCAAAAAGGGAAGGGACTCCTGCAGCTTCATTTGAAGACCTAACTTCAGAAGATGAGAAAAAACAAAGATTATACCGGTTAAACGAAAAGGTAAATGCTGGATATTTAAGAGCATCAAAACGATTTTTAGGTCAAACGGTTAAAGTATTAGTAGATGGTGTATCTAAACATAATGAAGAAGTACTATCTGGTTATAGTGAACACCAAAAGCTTGTTAATTTTAAAGGGAATCCATCATTAATCGGGAAAATCGTTAATGTTAAAATAACGATAGCGAGAACATGGTTTTTAATAGGTGAACGCGTTGACTGAAAAAGAAAAATTAATTGAAATGATTAAAGACAATGAAATGATTAAAAGATATAAAAGAATTGAAATAGCAATTAATGACAACAAAGATTTACATGATAAAATAAATCAATTAAAGACAATTCAGAAGCAATTGATTAATGCTCAAGAGATTCAAAAATCAAAAGCAGTAGAGCATTTCCAAACGATTTATGACACACTTTTAAATGAAATAGAAACATATCCATTAATGTCGGATTATCTCGCCTTACAAAGCGACATTAATGACATGCTACAATATATTGCTGAAATCATAGAAGATGGTATTAATAAGGAATTAAACGACAAATAAAAGAAAATAATCGTTTTAGTCCTATTTTACCTGTAAAAACTTGAAAATTATTTAAAATAATTGTATGATTAAAGAAAGAGTTCTTATGGAGGTTGCTATGCCAAGGTTAACACGAGAAAGTAAAATAACGGTTGGAAATAAGGAATTTAAAATCGAAGATCTATTAAAGACAATTATTTATTTGCCTCCAGTTGATATCAAATCTTATTTCATGGAACTTGGACTTTCAGTTCCTAGAGAATTAAGAATTTTTGCGTTAAAAGAAAATTTGAGAGCAAAAGTAGTTGAAACGAGAAAGTCTAGATTAACCATGGCAGATGAAATCAATTATAGATTATCTTGGTTTACTGAATTTTCCGAAACACAATTAGAAAATCTACTCGTCTTTTTTGACGATGAGCAAATATTTAGAAACTTCCTTGAAGATTTTTGGACAGATGTCCTAAGCTACATGGTTGAAAAAGAAGTTTCTTCTAAAGATTTTAAACATTTATATGATTTAAGTGTTGCTAATGTTAAGAAAAATGGATTAGGCTTACCTGATTTAAAAACATATAATCGTGATATAAAAGATGTTTTCTATGATAGTTTTGGTAGAATTGATGGATTAATGCTTAAAAAATTAAGACCTGTATTATATAAGAGTTCTACATTAACTGAAATTAGAGATTTTGGTTCAAAATATGGAGTGAATGTTCCGAGAAGATTGAAGAAGAATGAACTTGCTCAAATCATTATAAATGAACTTAGAGCAAGTGGAAAACTTACAGAAGAATTAGAAAATAAAGTAAACGCAATGTCAGTGATTGTGATGCAACGTTTTGCAATCGATAATGACATCAAGGCTTCGACTGAACTTAAAAAAGAAGAAATTATTGAATATATTTTAAAAAATGCTAAAGAAATAAAAGAAGCCTATTTCGTTCCTGAATCTTTAGAAGATTACGAAAAAGAAATACATGACATTTCTGAAGATGCTGTAGAAGTAGTTGCTAAACCAGTGGCTCCTATCATCAAAGAAGCAGTAAAAGAAGAAATCATTGAAGCAGTAGAAGAAGAAATAGAAGAAGTTGAGCTTGAAGAAGTCTTAGTCGACGAAGTTGTTATTGAAGAAGAAGTTGAAGAAGTGATTACTAAAGTCGAAGAAGTCATTAAACCTCAAGTTCAATATGTACCTTCTTCAGTTAACCTAGATGGTATCGTTGAAGAAATTAAAAAATTACGCGAAGCTATAGAAAAGAGCAATATTGTTCATAAAGAACCGGAAGTTCAATTACAACCTACAGTAGTCCAAGATCAAAAAGTAGATGCAGATGATCTTGATGATGCAATAGCTATGGATGTTGGACAACAAGAAGCAATCATTTTAAATTCTGCTGAATTTTATGGTGATAAAAAACAATATAAAAAATTACATAAAAAAGATGAAACTGATGAGAGAGAAAAATTTATTGAAGCTAGAAAAGAACAAGCTGCACTTAATGGCGAAAAAGACGAAGATAGATTACCTGCAGAAGCAAGATTTTTTGGTAAAGTATTTAAAGGCTTAGGAAAAATTATATTTAAATTCTTAAAAGTTTTACTCAAAGTTGTCTTAATTGTCGCAGTAATCGCAGTTGTTGTCTTAATCCTATATGGTCTTTTAACTTATTATGTAACTACACTTGACTTCTTAGATGGTATTAGCGCTAAACTTAATGGTTTATTGACTATTGGCGGACGCGGACTTCTAGATTTCATCCATCACTTATTTAGTGGACTTGGCATGTAGTTAAAAAATATATAAATGTGAGGGCAGCTATGGACAAACAACAATACACCCCAATGATGCAACAATATCTTGAAATTAAAGAAGACTACGCGGATGCGATAGTCTTTTTTAGACTTGGAGATTTCTATGAAATGTTTTTTGATGATGCTATTTTGGCATCAAAAGTCTTAGAAATAGCCTTAACTTCTAGAGAAGCTGGAGCTAAAGTTCCTATGTGTGGTGTACCTCATCATGCTGTTAAACCCTATATTCAAAAACTGATCGAAAAAGGATTCAAAATTGCAATAGTTGAACAAGTCACTGAGCCTGGTAAAGGATTGGTAAAAAGAGAAGTAGTTCGTTTAATTACACCAGGAACTGTGTTTGAAGATGGCATTTTAGATCAAAATAGGAATAACTTTATTGCAAGCATCATGTTAACTGAAAAAGGATATGCACTTACCTATATTGATATCTCAACAGGAGAAAGTTTTATCACGGATGGGTTAGAGAAAAAAGAAGCGTTTGACTTAATTTTGAGTCTAGATATTAAAGAAGTCGTTTGTCCAACTCATTTTGATTTAGGTTTCATTGATGAGTTAAAACAAAACAATTTATTAGTCTCATATGCTGATGATTATAATATACATGATTATCTCTATATCAATCATTTGAATAGAGAACAAAAAAGAGCAGCTTCACATCTCTTAAACTATTTAAGTAGAACGCAAATGCAATCTTTAAATCATTTGATGTCTTTTGAATATGTTTTAAAAGTGGGTCATATGCAAGTTGATTACAGGGTTAAAAAACATTTAGAAATCTTAGAATCATTAACTAACAATCCCAAAACGACTTTAGAATATTGGATGAATCATTGTCAAACTGCAATGGGGTCTAGATTGTTAAAATCGTATTTAAATTCTCCTTTATATGATATGAATGCTTTAAATGAACGTTATGATTATATTGAGTCATTTTTTGAGTATAAGCCAAGAGAAGAAATGCTAGAACACTTGAAATATATTTATGATATAAATCGTATTGTAGGCAGAATTTCATTTAAAACAGTTAACGCAAGAGATTTATACCAACTCAAAGAAACTTTAAGACACATCCCCTATATTATTGAGTCGTTAAAGCTTTATACACACCCTAAATTAAAAACTTTAGTTCAAGAGATAAAAGATCATCAAGATCTATTTGCCTATCTTGATCAAGCTATTCATGATGACCCACCGCTTACACTTAAAGAAGGTGGATTGATTAAAGATGGGTTTAATCAAAAATTAGATGAACTTAGAAATGTCAATGATCTTGGCCAATCATGGTTAACTGATTTTGAATCAAGCGAAAAAGAAAGAACAGGGATTAAGAACTTAAAAGTTGGATATAATCGTGTTTTTGGCTATTATATTGAAATATCTAAAGGAAGCACACAATTTGTTAAAGATGAGTTTGGCTATGAAAGAAAACAAACACTTACCAATAATGAACGATATATCTCTCCCGTATTAAAAGAAAAAGAAGATCAAATCTTACATGCTAAAGAAAAAGCAATGAACATGGAATATGAAATTTTTAATGAGATTAGAGTATATGTCGAAAGTTTCACACATGACCTACAAATGCTCTCCACTCAAATCGCGAAGATTGATGTTTATTTAAATCTTGCGATCTTAAGTGAAAAATATCAATTTATAAGACCAACCCTCCACGATCAAAGAAGTGTCAAAATTATTGATGGCAGACATCCAGTCGTTGAAAAATTTACAACCTTTATCAAAAATGATGTTTTAATGAGCGAAGGAGAAATCTTTTTAATCACAGGGCCGAATATGAGCGGTAAATCAACATATATGCGTATGTTCGCAATCATCATCTATATGGCTCAAGTGGGCTGTTTTGTCCCCGCAAAAGAAGCATATTTACCTTTATATGACGCCTTATATACGAGAATAGGATCTAGTGATGATTTATCTGGAGGTAAATCAACGTTCATGGTTGAAATGGTTGAATCTAATGAAGCATTGACCTATGCAACTGATAAATCACTCATTTTATTTGATGAAATTGGAAGAGGAACTGCAACTTATGATGGCATGGCCTTAGCTCAAGGCATGATTGAATATATTCATGAAAAAATAGGTGCTCAAACTCTCTTTTCTACCCATTATCATGAATTAACAGTTCTAGAAACAACACTTACAAGACTTACAAATTTATGTGTTAAAGCTAAAGAAGAACAAGATAAGATGGTTTTTCTTCATCGTGTTGAAAAAGGAACGACAGATAAGTCATATGGGATTCAAGTCGCATCTCTTGCTCACTTACCAAAATCTTTGATCACAAGAAGTAAGCGAATCTTAGAAAAGTTAGAAGATAAAGAAACTAAGATGGCTTTAGATTTATTTAACTATGAAGCTTTTGAATCAGAAAATCAAAATATCATTGATTCAAAAGATTTAGAAGTTTTAGAAGAGATCACAAAACTTAACACTGATCAAATGACACCCATAGATGCTCTTCTTTTAATTAAGCATCTTCAAAATATTTTAAATAAGAAATAAGGAGTATGCATGTCTATTATTAAAAAAATGGACAATAGACTTGCAAATATGATCGCGGCTGGAGAAGTTGTTGATCGACCAAGTTCTATTGTTAAAGAGCTAATTGAAAATGCCATTGATGCCAATGCGACACTTATTAGTGTAGAGGCCGAAGGTGTCGGTATGAAAAGTATAACCGTAACTGATAATGGATCAGGGATGGATTTTAATGATGCCCATCTAGCTTTTGAACGACATGCAACTTCAAAAATTGCTCTAGAACAAGATTTAAATCATATAAACACTTTAGGATTTAGAGGTGAAGCATTAGCTGCAATCGCGTCAGTATCTAAGGTTTCCTTGAAGACAAAAATGGAAAACGAAGAAGCTGTTGAAGTCATCTATCATGGCGGTCATTTTGTAGAAGACAAAAAGACAAGTCTTAATACAGGAACCAAAATTACAGTAGAAGACTTATTTTATAATACGCCCGCTAGATTTAAATATATCAAGTCTGAACAAGCAGAAAGATATGCAATTATTGATATCTTTGATCGACTTGCACTTGCAAATCCAAAGATTAGATTTAAATTATTTTTAGATGATAAACTTGTAAAAGAAACATATGGCAATGATGATTATCATCAGTTAATCGATCAAATTTATGGTCCTAAGATCACAAAAGATATGATTATCTTTAAAGAAGTTTATCAAAACATTGAGATTAAAGGATATCTAATTAGCCCCAAAATTACAAGATCTAGAAAAAAAGATATTTCTATTTTTGTAAATCATCGCTACATTAAAAATTATAAGTTAATTCAAGCCGTTGTCGATGGCTATCATAGTTTTTTAATGACTCATAAATATCCGATTGCGTTGATTGATCTTTCTATTGATCCACAATTGTTAGATGTGAATGTTCATCCTCAAAAATATGAGGTTAAATTTGTCAATGAATTGATTCTAGCCTTTCAAATTGAACATTTCGTGAAAACAGCACTAGAAAAGAAAACACATCTTATTCCGGAGCGTTATCAAGAGATTAAAAGAGTAAAAGAAGAAACTTATGAAGTCCAACATTTAGATTTTTTATCGATTGAAGAAGAAAGTAGAATCGATAAAGATGAAGTCATTGAACAAAAAATACCAGATTTCGATTACATTGGTATTTTTGCAGGGACATACCTTCTTTTTCAAAATAAAGATGGCTTATTTTTAATGGATCAACATGCAGCTCAAGAACGTATTCGATATGAACACTACTATGAGAAATTAGGAACTCCAAACTCTCAAATCAGACAGTTGCTCATACCTCTTGATTTAAATGTGACATCTCTAGATTTAGAAATTATAAATCATCATAAAGATCAATTTGACACCTATCAATTTATCATAAAAAATAATCAAATCGTAGGGTTACCAACTTGGCTTAGAGAACAAGAAATTGATATTGCCATTGAAGAAATGGTTTCTCAATTATCTGAAAAAGAAGCCATTGATTTAAAAATTTTAAGAGATCATTTAGCTAAAGATATTTCTTGTAAAGGTTCTATAAAAGCAAACCAATACATAAGTAGAAAAGAAGTCGACATCCTAGTTTCTGATTTAAGAAAATGCAAGAATCCATATACATGTCCACATGGCAGACCAACTGTTATTAAACTCACCCATTATGATGTTGAACGCATGTTTAAAAGGGTTGTCTAATGAAAAAAGTAGTTGTCATTGTTGGGCCAACAGGTTCAGGGAAAACTAAAATATCGATAGAACTCGCTAAAAGGTTTGGATTTGAAATCATTAATGGAGATTCAGTACAAATCTATCAAAGACTAAACATCGGTTCTGCAAAAATTAAAGAAGATGAGAAACAAGGTATAACTCACCATTTACTAGATGTATGTGACCCAAAAGCGTCATATACAGCTTATAATTTCCAAAAAGATGTCAGAAAATTAATCAATGAGATTAAATATCCAATGATTGTTGGTGGAACGGGTTTATATATTAAAGCAGCTCTTTATGATTATGAGTTTTTAGATGAAGATCAAGATAGTGACTTTGAAAACAAGTATAAAGAAATTTCAAATGAAGCCCTTTATCAAAAGCTCATCGAATTAGACCCAGACATTAAAATTGACTATCAAAATAGACGACGTGTCTTGCGCGCACTACAACAAGCTATGCTTGGCCAACCGAGGTCCCAAAAAATTAAAAAAGATGAACCTTTATATGAACTATGTGTCATCTATCTTGATTTAGAACGGCATCTTCAAGAAGAAAAATTGAATATAAGGTTAGAGCGACAATTAAATGAAGGATTTATTGATGAAGTCTTGAGTTTAAGAAAAGATAATATTCATGTCAATGCCATTGGATATAGAGAAGTTGATCAATACCTAAATCAAGAAATTTCATTCGAAGATATGAAATCAAATATTATCTCGGCTAGTAAAAAGCTAGCGAAAAAACAAAAAACATGGTTTAAAAATCAAATGAAAATCTATATATTAGACGCAACTAGTCCAACACTCTTAAAAGATAGTTATAGACTCATTGATCAGTTTTTAAACAGATAAGAAAGGATGAATATGAAAATATATATCATTGGAATGCCTGGATCAGGTAAAACAACAATAGCTAAACACCTCGCTAAAGCTTTAAATTATACGCTCATTGACTTAGATGGTGTTATTGAAAAAGATGCACTTTTATATATAGAAGAAATCTTTGATAAGTTTGGCGAAAAGAAATTTAGAGAACTAGAAACAAAAGCTTTAAAAGAAGTTAAAGATGATAACACTGTTACCTCATGCGGAGGTGGTGTTGTTACCATAAAGAATAATAAAGCATTGATGGATGGGTTAAAAATCTATCTAGACACTGATATTGAAGTCATTAGAAAACGGCTAGAAGATGATTATCAAAGACCACTTCTTAAAAAAACAACATTAGAGCAACTCTTTGACACAAGATTCTTGCAATACCAAGATTTTGCCGATGTCATCATCAACAATAATTACGATATTGATCAAACCGTTAAAGTTATTTTAAATTACTTAAAAAATGAGGAGTACAAATGAACATATTAGTCATTCATGGACCTAATTTAAATATGCTTGGTAAAAGAAATGAAAAAATATATGGAACTTTTACGCTTGATGAATTATACGGCGAAATCTCTGACTATTTTCTAGCGCATGAATTTTTCTTTTTCCAAAGTAATCATGAAGGTGAACTCATTGATGTCATTCAAAATGCAGAAGAAGACAATTATGATGCAATCCTAATCAACCCTGGCGCATACACGCATACTTCAATTGCAATCAGAGATGCATTAGAATCTGTTGACTTAATTAAAGTTGAAGTGCATCTTTCAAATATTGATCAAAGAGAAGATTTTAGAAAGATAGATTATATTAAAGATGTTTGCCATAATCGGTTTATGGGACAAAAAATCGATAGTTATATAGAAGCAATCAAATTTATTGAAACTTTCCTATTGTCTAATTAAATATTTTCATGTATAATAAAAACGGCAAAAAACCAGCAATAAAGAGGAGATAGTCCATGATTAGTACAAATGAATTTAAAACAGGTCAAACCATAATGTTTGATGGCAATATATTTCAAGTCATCGAGTTTATGCATGTTAAACCAGGTAAGGGTGCCGCTTTTGTTAGAACTAAGTTAAGAAACTTAAGATCAGGTGCTGTTATTGATTACACATTTAATGCAGGCACTAAAATAGAAAGAGCACAAATCGATCGCTTTCAAATGCAATATCTATACGCAAATGGAGATATGTGTGTGTTTATGAACACAGATACTTACGAACAATTAGAAATCCCAGCAGCACAAATCGAAAATGAACTAAAATATATTTTTGAAGGAATGAATGTCGATGTCAACTTTTATAATGAAAAAGAAGTTTTAGGCGTTAGTATTCCTGATAAAGTTGTTCTACAAATTATTGAAACAGTTCCTGGTGTCAAAGGTGATACCAAAACAAACGCCTCAAAAGATGCAATTATGCAAACAGGATTATTAGTTAAAGTGCCTATGTTTATTGAAGAAGGCGAAAAAATTATCGTTTCAACACAAGATGGTTCATACGTTTCAAGAGATAAATAGTAAGCAATATAGAAGAATACACCCTCTTGGGTGTTTTTTTTGGAATATAAATCAAATTCAAAAAAATTTTATAAATAAAAAAACACTCATATTCATTTCATTATTGAAGACAATGTATGTTATAATAAATCAGGTGATAAATATTGGAAAGATTACAAAAAGTACTTGCTCAGGCCAACATTGCATCTAGAAGAAAATCAGAAGAGATTATTTTAGAAGGCAGAGTTAAGGTTAATGGAAATATCATAACTGAGCTAGGTTTTAAAGTGAATAAATCAGACTTAGTAGAAGTAGATGGCAAACCAATTAAGTTGGCTGAACATCTTTATTTTTTGTTAAATAAACCTACAGGATATTTATCAACTGTATCAGATGACAAGGGTAGAAGAACAATCATGGACTTATTACAAGAGGAACATAAAAATGTTCGTCTATACCCAGTAGGACGCTTAGATTATGATACAGCAGGCTTACTCCTTCTAACAAATGATGGTGATTTAACGCTCCATTTGACGCATCCTTCCTATCATGTAGAAAAAGAATATTTAGTACGTGTTAAGGGAATTATGGTTAGAAAGAAAGTTATAGAACTTAGAAATGGTGTCATTATTGATAAAAACTATAAGTCAATTCCTAAAGAAGTGCGTCAAATTGAACTCGACAAAGATAATCAATCAACACTTTTATCAATGACTTTAATTGAAGGTAAAAACAAACAAGTTAGAAAAATGATTGAAGCCTTAGACTTCAAAGTAAAGAATTTAACAAGAGTAAGATATGACTTTTTGACACTTGATGGAGTTGAACGTGGGAAGTATAGAGCGTTAAAGATTCATGAAGTTAAACAATTATATGCACATAGTATCGCTAAAAGATAGATTAAACGCTATTAAATGACTTAAAAATATGTTATAATTATGATTGTATGGAGGAAGGATATGTCTGGATTTAAATTGGCAATCGATGGACCGGCAGGATCAGGCAAAAGCACAATTAGTGCACTTATCGCTAAAAAATTAAATTGGACACATATCGATACAGGTGCTATGTATCGGGCAGTAACTCTAAAAGCTATCGAATTAGGTGTTGATTTAAATGATGAAGCATCGTATCGATTTTTAGAAGACTTCTCAATTCATTATGATTTTAACAAAATATATATTGATCAAAGAGATGTCACTGAAGCAATCAGATCAGATGGCGTTACTAAAAATGTTTCACTAGTTTCAAGTTTCCCATACGTAAGGAAAAAATTAGTTAATCTACAAAAAGCATCAGCTGAAACTGGTAATATAGTGATGGATGGTAGAGATATCGGAACGGTTGTATTGCCTTATGCAGATGTTAAAGTGTTCTTAACTGCAAACGTTGAAGAACGAGCAAATAGAAGATATAAAGAAAATATAAAAAAAGGTAAAGATCAACACATCTCAAAAGTCATCGAAGACATCGTGACTAGAGATCAAAAAGATTCAACAAGAAAAGAATCACCGTTAAGAAAAGCTGATGACGCAATCATCATTGATACAACGTATTTAACCATTGATGAAGTGGTTGATAAAATTATAGAATTAACCGACAAAAAGGAGAATAAACATGGAGTTTAATATGCTAAAGGTAGGCCAAATTGTAGAAGGTACAGTGGTCAAAATTGAACAAAACACAATATATTTAGATGTGCAATACACAACTGAAGGTAAAATACATCTAGACAATTATGACAAACCTGCACCAGACACATTTATTGGTTTAATCAAAGAAGGACAAAAAGTAAAAGCGAAAGTACAAAAAATCACAGATGATCCGGCACAAATACTCTTATCTAGACTTCCTCTTTTAATTGAAGAAAAATTTGATGAAATTGCAGCTATAGCTGAATCAGGTGAAATTGTAAAAGCTAAAGTTAGAAAAATATTGGATAAAGGGCTAGTATTATTTTATTTAGGCAATGAAGTCTTCTTGCCATATAGTTTGCTAGACTATGACTTACTTAAAGATAAAGAATCTCTTTCTGGTAAGACCTTAGAGATCCAAATTATCGAAGCAACTAGAAAAGGTAGATCTAAACGTATTGTTGGATCAAGAAAAGTTGTTTTCGAAAAAGAAAGACAAGAAGCTTATGAACAACGCCTTCAAGATCGTCAAGGTGAACTTGAAACGATCAATACGGGTGATGTGATTAAAGGTATTGTTGATAAAATTGAAAAACATGCAGCAACAGTTCGTTTTGAACACGTTGTTGGTTTATTACGCATTTCACAAGTGAGTCATCACCGCATTGAAAAAATTGAAGATGTTCTATCTGTAAATCAAGAAGTAGAAGTTAAAGTGATTAAAAAAGAAGGAAACCGTCTTGACTTATCAATGAAAGCTTTAGAAGACACACCATATGAAAAATTTTACCAAGCACATAAGGTTGGAGATACTGTTACAGGTACAGTATTTCAAAAATTGCCTTTTGGTATCATTGTTGAAGTTGAAAAAGATGTACGTGGATTACTTCATAAAAATGAATTTTCATGGAATCCAAATGATAACTTTGATAGTTATGTAAAAATTGGTGAAGAAATCTCATTAACAATTATCCAAATGGATCCTAAAAAAGAACGTGTTGCTCTATCTAAAAAAGCATTAGAAGATAATCCTTGGAAAAACTTTACTGCGAAACGCGGAGAAGTTGTTAAAGCGGTTATTACAAATATTATTAAAGATGGTGTTGAAGTTGAAGTTCAAGGTGCAACAGGATTTATTCATGTCACTGAACTATCAAATGAAAAAATTGGTAAACCAGAGGATTATTTCGCTGTTGGCGATGAAATTAATGCTGTTATTTTAGAAGCAAATAGAGATCAATGGCAATTAAAATTATCAATTAGACGCATTTTAGAAAGACAAGAACGTGCATCATTTGAACAATATCTAGAAGATGATCAAGAATCAGAAACAACCACTATTGGTGATTTGTTTGCTGATGAATTCAAAAAATTAAAAAAGTAGGTTTTACATATGCCCTTTAAGGTAGCAATCGTAGGACGCCCAAATGTTGGCAAATCAAGTTTATTTAATCGCTTAATCGGTGAACGATTAGCGATAACCGATGATATGCCAGGTGTTACAAGGGACCGGATCTATGCAAAAGCAGAATGGTTAACGAAAAATTTTAGAGTCATTGATACGGGCGGCATCGACATTGGCGATGCTCCTTTTTTAAATCAAATCAAAGCACAAGCACAGGTTGCTATGGATGAAGCAGATGTGATTGTTTTTGTTGTTGATGGAAAAACTGGACTAACAGACAGTGATTATTATATTGCAAATTTGCTTTATAAAACCGAAGCACCAGTCGTATTAGCAGTAAATAAAATAGATGATATCAACCAAGTGACTAATATTTATGAGTTTTATGCACTCGGTCTATCAGATCCAATCGCTATTTCAGCGCATCATGGTATTGGGATAGGGGACCTTCTTGATAAAATAATTTCTTACCATACGAAAGAAGAAATCGTTTATGATGAAGATATCATTCGTTTTTGTGTTGTTGGAAGACCAAATGTTGGCAAATCATCTTTAACTAATGCAATTTTAGGAGAAGAGCGAACTATCGTCTCAGAAATATCAGGAACAACTAGAGATGCCATCGATACTCAATTTAAAAAAGATCGAAAAGAATATGTCGTTATTGATACCGCTGGTATTAAAAAACGAGGAAAAGTATATGAAAACACTGATAAATATAGCGTTTTAAGAGCTTTAAGTGCTCTAGAACGTAGTGACGTTGCACTTTTAGTCTTAGATGGAGAAGAGGGTGTAATTGAACAAGATAAACATGTCGCTGGATATATCTCTGATTATTATAAAGCTGTCGTAATCGTTGTGAATAAATGGGATGCTGTCTTAAAAGATGAAAAGACGATGAAGAAAATGCAAGACAAAATAAAGGATGAGTTTAAATTCCTAGATTATGCACAAATCGTTTTTGTTTCAGCTAAAGATAATACTCGAATTCACACAATTTTTCCGGCAATTAATTATGCTTATGAAAATTACGAAAAACAAGTTCAAACATCTATTTTAAATGACTTAATGCATGATGCTGTTGCGATGAATCCAACGCCTATTTTTAATCATGGGAAAGCTCAGTTTAACTATGCAACTCAAGTTGCAACTAAACCACCGACATTTATTATGTTTGTTAATAATCCAGATTTCGTTCATTTCTCATATGAAAGATATTTAAAAAATCAGTTAAGAGAAGCAATTGATTTTACGGGAACTCCAATTAAATTATTACTTAGAAAGAAGGCGTAATATGCAGATTTCAATTATCGGGGGAGGCGCTTGGGGCACGACTTTAGCCCAAACACTTATTGATAATGGCCACGACGTTTTAATATATGATATAAATCAAGAAAACATAGATAAAATTAATCAAAAAAAGCATCCTTTTTTTGATACCATATTGCCAGATCAAATTAAAGCAACCTCATCTTTAGATGAAGCTATCGGTTATTCTACTTACTATCTATTGTCAGTACCCACCAAGGCGATAAGAAATGTTTTAAAATTAATGAATCAAAAAATTTCTAAACCATCTGTCTTTATTAATGTGTCTAAAGGCATTGAACCTGACACCTTAAAAAGAGTGAGTGAGATTGTTAGTGAAGAAATTGATCTAAGCAATAGAGCAGGTTTTGTTGCCCTAACGGGTCCATCACATGCTGAAGAAGTTATTTTAAGACACTTAACCTTATTGGTTGCTGCAAGTGATGATCAAGAATTAGCTAAAAAAATCCAACTCGTTTTTTCGAATGACCAATATTTACGTGTATACACGTCATCAGATCTCATTGGATCAGAAGTCGGCGGAGCAGTTAAAAACGCAATAGCAGTTATCTCAGGTGCTTGTACTGGCCTAGGATTGGGAGAAAACGCAAGAGCAGCAGTGATCACAAGAGGCATTGTTGAAATTGTTAGAGTTGTTGAATTAATGGGTGGTAAAAAAGAAACTGCTTTTGGCCTAACGGGCATAGGAGATTTAATCGTTACTGCCTCATCAGAGCATTCTAGAAATTTTATGGCAGGCAAGAAAATTGGACAAGGACAATCTTTGAATCAAATATATTCTGAGCAAAAACAGACCATTGAAGGCATTAGAACCATAGAGGCAATGCATGACCTATCGCTTAAGTATGGAGTCGAATTACCAATGATTAGTATTGCTTATGACATCATTTTCAATGGTCTTTCTGTTGAAAAGGGTTTGCGTAAATTACTCGGCAGAGACTTAAAATCAGAAGATTTTTAGTATAAATGCTCTATTAAGCCGATAAATATGGGTAAAATTGATTGAATGTTTGCAATATTGCAAATAATTTGATAAAATTAAGATAATTTAGAGGAGGTAATTCAATGAATAAAACTGAATTGATTGCAGTAATTGCAAACAGAGCGGATGTAACTCAAAAAGTTGCTGAAGAAGTATTGAGAGCTTTCACAGACACAGTTTCTGAAACTTTAGGTAGAAGAGGCGAAAAAGTAGTTGTTACAGGTTTTGGTACATTTGAAGTAAGAGACCGTGCACAAAGAACTGGCAAGAATCCACGTACTGGTGAATTAATCACTGTCCCAGCACAAAAATCACCAGCTTTTAGAGCAGGTAAATTGTTAAAAGAATCAGTTAAATAATTTATAAGAAAAAGTGTCTATCCATTGGGTAGACTTTTTTTTATAAGCGCATATTGTACAATCATTTCAGTGAACTATTGACAATAGTATGAAGTGTGATAAAGTAAAGTTAGATTTTGCAAATGAATGAAAGGAGCTAATTCATGAAAATTACAAAAATGATGTTAATAATGATGATGTTTTTTTCAATGACTTCTCTTTTTTTAACTCAAAAAAATAACTCAACACCTTTGATCGTTGAAGACGAAAATGATGAAGTATTAAAT
>CAYJDZ010000011.1:17328-18779 GCA_964368955.1 uncultured Mariniplasma sp. | reverse complement strand
ATGATTATTGTAGCAGTCATAATATGCCTTCTAAATGAGATTCAATTATTTTATTTTTATTAAAGCCTCGCAGATGTAAATGTTTAATTGCAAGAGATACAATCTCATCTAAATTTAACCTTTTTTCAGTGTTTAAATTTTCTCGTTCTAGGTAATAAGATAAAGAACGATAAATCGCTTCACTGGGACATAAACCAATGATTTCTGCTGATTTTATTGATATTTTGTATCTTAATGCCTCCATTTGAATAGTTTCATAGATTCTGTAAATTGGATTTTTCTTATAATCAAGAATATTCATGGTGACCTGCGTATGACCTTTGTCTTCTAAGTATGCAGGACCAGCTTGGATATATTGGAATCCTCCACTTGATTTTCTAATTGTCTTGGCTAACTTATTTGCAATCTCAAGATCATCAGTATCTAAATCAATGTTATATGCAATCAGTGGAAGTCTAGCTCCAACTGCAACAACCCCAAATGTTTGATGAATTTCATTTCTACCAAAATCAGGCTTCCAATTTTCTAATTTTATTTTTTCTTTCATACCTTCAAATTCACCTTTTCTAATTGTTGGTAAATTCACTCTATCTTCAGAAGTTGCTGAAGATGCATAAAGGTAGACTGGGATATCAAATTGTTGACTAATTTTTTGTCCTAATATTTTTGAAAATTCAACACATTCTTTTATCGTAATATTTTCAATTGGGATGAAAGGGACGACATCTACAGCACCCATTCTTGGATGCTCACCTTTTTGAAAATTCATATCAATTAGATTTTTTGCTTGTTCAAAAAAATTTAATAATGGATTGATCATTTCATTTGCATCACCAATTATTGTGACTACTGTTCTGTTATAATCTTTGTCAGATTCAACACTGATTAATTTGAATCCTTTCTGATTTTTTAGAGGTTCAACTATTTTTTCTATGATCTCTAAATTTTTTCCTTCTGAAAAATTTGGAACACATTGAACAATTTTTTTCATAATTTTTCACCTCGATCTTTTATTAATTTTTTTATATTTTTTTCATCTGCAAGAAATGGAATCGTTACATGATCATAGTCGTTTGTTTCGTTAAATTTTTCTACAGTCGAAAGAGCATTTTTGTTTGTTGCCCATGAGCGTCTAGAGACTCCGGCCATGACATCATAAATTAATGCTTTTTTTAAAATCTCATCTACACGAGTTGTACCATCTAAGACCATACCATAACCACCGTTTATAGATTTACCAATTCCGACACCGCCACCGTTGTGTAAAGAAACTAAACTCATACCTCTGAGTGCATTTCCTAAGGCAACCTGTGTTGACATATCTGCCATAATATTTGAACCATCTTTAATGTTTGCGGTTTCTCTAAATGGACTATCTGTACCACCCGTATCGTGGTGATCCCTACCTAACATAATAGGACCAGTTTTTTTGTCTCTAACAAGTTTATTAA
>CAYJDZ010000011.1:0-17228 GCA_964368955.1 uncultured Mariniplasma sp. | reverse complement strand
TGATCCCTACCTAACATAATAGGACCAGTTTTTTTGTCTCTAACAAGTTTATTAAATGCAAGCGCAATTTTTAATCTTCCATTTGCATCTTGATATAAAATTCTAGCTTTTGTTCCAACAACTAAATTATTCGATTTAGCATTTTTTATCCATTCGTAATTGTCTTTATCTTGGAATCGCTTATTTGGATTAATTAGACTTGCCGCTACTTTATCAGTTAAGTCAAGGTCCTCATTTTTGCCCGATAAACAGACCCATCTAAAAGGACCATACCCATAATCAAATAGTAGTGGACCCATCAAATCTTCTACATAAGATGGATAGATGAATCCATCTAAATCATTTAGTTTATTTTTACAAATCTCATTTATTCCCGAATCATAAATAGCTTTTAAAAAACTATTTCCATAGTCAAAAAAATAGGTGCCTTTCTTTACTAATTCTTTAATAACAAGGTAGTGTCTTTCTAGTGTTTCATCCACCTTTTTCTTGAATAGAGATTTATCATTTTCTAGGAGTTTAGTTCGTATTTCAAATGACATATCACAAGGGCAATACCCACCATCATAGACAGCATGGCAGCTTGTTTGATCACTTAATAAATCGATAAAAATATTGTGTTGATTTGCATATTCTAATAAATCAACGATGTTACCTTCGTAGGCAATTGCGATGGCTTCTTTTTTGTTTTTTGAGTCAAGAGCCATTTCAAAAGCCTCTTCTACTGAAGAGCTAACTTTAGATACCCAGTGTTGATCAAATCTAGTTTTAACTCTAGAGGGATCAACTTCTGCGATGATTCCAACACCACCAGCAATTTCAATCGCCTTACCTTGTGCGCCACTCATTCCACCTAATCCAGAAGAGATGAATAATTTTCCAGCTAGATTACCTTCAACAGGAATACCCAATTTCAATCTTCCTGCATTAAGAAGCGTTGAATAGGTTCCATGAACGATTCCTTGTGGCCCTATATACATAAATCCGCCTGCTGTCATTTGTCCATAGTTGGCAACGCCTAAAGCTTGAGCTCTATTGAAATTATGTATATCATCATAAAGACCTATCATCAGTCCATTTGTAAGTATGATTCTAGGTGATTCCTTGCTTGACAAAAAGAGTCCTAAAGGATGACCTGAAAGTATGGATAAAGTTTGATTGTCATTCATGACTTCTAAGTATTTTTTTATAAGTTGGTATTGCATCCAGTTTTGACATACCTGTCCTGTTTCTCCGTAAGTAACAAGCTCATAGGGATATAGAGCAACATCAAAGTCTAGATTATTATCAATCATGACTTGAAAAGCTTTACCTTCTAGAGTATTGCCTTTGTAAGCATCAATAGGTAGACCTTTGATTTTTCCTTTGGGTCTAAACCTATATCCATAAATTCTGCCTCTAGTCATAAGTTCATCTAGAAATTCAGGTGCACAAATATCATGCCATTTATTAGGAATGTATCTTAATGCATTTTTTAAAGCGAGTTCAATCTCTTTTTCATTTAAAAGCATTTCTCTTTTAGGAGCACGTCTAATCCCTTCTTTAAATTCAGGGTATTTAGGCAGCTCTTTAAATATAGTATCGATTGTTATGCGTTGTTTCAAAGAACACCATCTCCTTTAAATAATAAATTATAAGTTTGATTATCTTTTAATAATGCTTCTATTTTATGGATATGAGGATACATGATTTCATCTGATTCGATAAAAGGTATAAGGTTTGAAAAATAATCAAAAGCTAGTTTTGTTTTATTTCCTAGTTTGTCTTTCCCTCTAAAATGAATACCTTGGCAAGCACTAAATATCTCTAAAGCGATGACTCTTCTTGTGTTATTTAAAATATCTCGTGCTTTTCTTACTGAAATTGAGCCCATAGAAACATGATCTTCTTGATTTGCAGAAGAAGGGATAGAGTCTACAGATGCCGGGTGGGCTAATACTTTATTTTCACTCACGAGTGAAGCAGCAGTGTATTGTACAATCATGAAGCCAGAATTAAGACCTGAATGAGGAGTTAAAAATGGAGGAAGTCCTTCGTTTAATTTAGGATTAACTAATCTTTCAATGCGTCTTTCACTAATGTTTGCTAATTCAGCAATAGCCATTGCTAAATAATCAAATCCTAATGCAAGTGGTTGACCGTGAAAGTTACCTGCGCTAATTGCTTGGTTTGTTTCAGTGAATAAAATAGGGTTATCAGTGACAGCATTCATTTCTTTATTTAAGATGTCAAGGACGTGGTTAAAGGCATCTAAAGAGGCACCATGAACTTGAGGTGCACATCTGATGGAATAGGCGTCTTGAACTCTTTTGTCACCTTGACGTGTTATATTCAAACTATCTTTTAGATTTTGGATAACTATATCTGCAATTTTTATTTGTCCTAAGTGATGTCGTAGGTTTTGGATTTTAGGATCAAAAGCATCTATAATACCCTCTAATGCTTCCATGGTCAGTGATAATGATAAATTTGCATAATCCATCAGCCTAAAGGCATCATACAAAACAAGTCCGCCAATAGCAGACATAGCTTGTGTTCCATTAATAAGACTTAATCCCTCTTTAGGAGCTAGTTTAGTAAGAGGTTTTAGGTTTTCCAGTTTAAAAGCTTTTTCTGTAGACATTCTTTGACCCTTATAAAAGACTTCACCTAATCCAACAAGAGGTAGACTCATATGAGAAAGTAGTGCAAGATCTCCACTAGCGCCTAAGCTACCTTGTTCAAAAACAACAGGTATGATGTTTTTATCAAGTAAAGTTATCATAAGGTTTAAAGTTTCAAGACGAATACCACTATACCCTTGAATTAGTGCATTTATCCTTAAGACCATCATTGCACGAACGTAGTCTATGCTAAGTGGATCACCGACTCCACAAGCATGGCTTTTTAATAAGTTTAGCTGCAAATCCTCTAATTTGTCAGTGCAAATCTGAACATTAGCTAGATTTCCAAAACCCGTATTGATACCATACACAGGCTTTTCGTTTTTAACAAGCATTTCAACGAATAAGCTGGACTTATTAACAAGTTCAATGCTTTTTTGGGAGAGTCGAATCTTTTCGTTTTGTCTAGATATTAAAATGAGTTCCTTTAAGGTCAGTGTGTGACCATCTAATGTAATCATATCATTTTTCATAAATCAAAGATTTATGTCCTTTCGATAAATGTAAGCGTTTGTATAATTTAATTGTAACACAATAAATGAAAAACTTATAGTGGTTCTGATACAAGACTTTTTCTGATAATATTTTATTTTTTCATGTATAATTGAATTGGGTGATTGTATGCGAAATATAGAAGTCAAAGAGATAACGAAAAAAGTAAAAGAGCTTGCTTTAGATGCAAATTGTGATATTGGACCCTCTTTTATTGATTTGTTAAGAGAAAAAATTAAAACTGAAAAATCTAATATTGGGAAAAATGTTTTAGAACAAATTGTCGAAAATGACGAGCTTGCTAGAATAGAAAAAGCGCCAATGTGTCAAGATACGGGGCTTGTCGTTTGCTTTGTAGAAGTTGGGTATGATGTTCATATTGTAGGGGACTTATATGAAGCGATTAATCAAGGTGTCAGAGAAGCCTACGATGAAGGTTTTTTTAGGAAATCGGTTGTTAAACATCCATTAGTAAGAGAAAACACAAAGGATAATACACCAGCGGTTACGCATGTTAAGTTTGTTGAAGGTGACAAGATTAAAATAACACTAGCTCCAAAAGGTGGAGGTAGTGAAAATATGAGTCTAGTTAAGATGCTCACACCTGCCGAGGGTGTTGAAGGTATAAAAAAATTAGTACTCCATACAATATTTTATGCAGGAGGAAAGCCTTGTCCACCATTAATTGTAGGGATTGGAATTGGCGGGAATTTAGAAAAATCAGCATTAATTGCAAAAGAAGCAATTCTAAGGGATATTGATGATATTAATCCTGACTTGGTTCTTAGACAACTTGAGCAAGAAATGTTAGATGAAATTAATCAATTGGGTGTTGGTCCGATGGGTTTTGGGGGATCAACTACAGCACTTGCAGTAAAAATCAATGCTTATCCTTGCCATATTGCTTCACTTCCTGTAGCAATCAATCTACAATGTCATGCATCTCGACATAAAACGGGGGTAATTTGATGAAATATCATACACCTATTCAAGAAAAAGATATAAAACAAATGAGAGCTGGTGACATTGTTTATCTATCTGGAGTTATTTATACAGGAAGAGATCAAGCTCATAAAAAAATGGTTGAAACAATCAACAATGGTATAGAACTACCATTTGATGTTAAAAACCAAGTGATTTATTACGTCGGACCAACTCCAGCAAAAGAAGGTAAACCAATAGGTTCTTGCGGACCTACATCAAGTTATCGAATGGATCCATACTCAACTTCTTTAATGAAAAAAGGTTTAAAAGTCATGATTGGCAAAGGTGATAGGAGTGATGATTTCATTAAAGATATGATAAAAGAACAAGCAGTCTACCTTCAAGCAGTGGGTGGTGCAGGTGTCTTGTTATCTAAAAAGGTAATCAAAAGTGAGATTGTTGCATATCCTGAATTAGGACCAGAAGCTATTTATAGATTAGAAGTCATAGATTTTCCAGCTATTGTAACATATGATATTTATGGTGGTAACTTAGTTAAAGACGAAGTAAATAAATATAAATCAATTGATATAGAATAATAATAATCCGGGCTCATATAAATGAGCCCGGACTTTTATCTTGGGTTAATTGAAATTACAAAGGATTATAAAATCATTTCTCTTAGTAAATTAAGAAAATGAAAAGTAATAAATAGATCGGCTGATCCTCCAAAACTTAAGTTGTTTTTTATACAAAAAGAAGTAAAATCAAGAATATCTTTTTCGAGATAAGGATTTACTTTTCTAGCCATTTCTTTTATTTTATTATAGTTTTCAATCGATCCGGACCGCTTTAATAAAACAGTGTCTTCACTATGAGTCATAAAAAACAATAAAATTGAGTGTTGATGTTTTTGATCGACTACATCAATATTACTAAAAATAGAGATTGCTTTTTGAATGGTAGGCAATCCCTTAGATACTTCGCCTCTAATTCCTGTTATGTTATGTTTAAGGTAAGCATCTATACCAGATGTCTTTAAGTTTGTGCTAAAGTCTTTATAGATATTTTTGGCAAGATTTTCTATTTCTAAATATACATCTTCAAAGCCCTTCTTTTTTTTAATAACTAATCCTAAAGACATAAGAACAAATCCTAATAAATATATTAACCCTTTATAAGTGTTGATTTGGCTTGTTGATTTAAGCATCTCTTTTTCAGCATGAATGCCAAGCTGTTTTGCTTTCTCAAATAGATCTATATCATTATTTTGGATAAAAGAAAGCTCAAAAATATCAGTAAGGTAGGGTATGATAATATCTTTAGATTTGAGCATGAGTTGATAGTCCATATCATTGTGAGAGCCAGTAGATGATGGAGTTACCAACCCAAATTTATGTTCTAGATTTAACTCTCTAAGCATTGATGATTCCATCAAAATGCTTAATTGGGATTTTAGAAACTTAAGTATAGAATTGTCAATAAATGATAATAATTCATCTAAGCTATGGCTATGATTTCTCATACAATGACTCACATCGCTTTTACAAATCATACAGGTCCTTCTTGGCAACCCAAAATCACTTCTAGAAACCATGTTTCCATTAATGTATAAATCAAGGTCTATGAGACGTCCTAAAGGATGATTATTCTCAATTCCTACCAATATTTCCTTGATTTTTTCCTGGGTATCATTGTTGATTCGATATAAAAAATAGGGCCCATCAGAGCCGTTTAACACATTAAATTCGATTGTATCAAAATGATAATTTATGACTTTATTAAATAATTTGATCAAAAAATAACTAGAATATCTATTTTTGTCATTTCCTGGGGTGTTTGCTTTGAGAGAAATGATGATTTTTTGAGATTTAGACATTTTTTTAATCACATGATATCTAAGTTCTCTAGCCTCTAATATTTTTTCATTCATTGAATAATTCTCTGCCTTTTTTTGATGTCATGTACTTATATGTTGCTTTGGGCACTAACTGTTTAATGGCTTTGTAATCTTTTATTTTAGCTAACTGTCTTACCAATGAAGCACTAATCACTTTGTTGTCTTCTAATTTTCTTGGAATGATATTTACTTGATCACCAAGCATTTCTTTCATCGTTAAGTTGTAAATATTTGTAAGTTTATCTAAAGGCTCATCTCCTACAATCCTTGAGTCAATCTCAAAAATCGGCATAAAATATTTTATAAATATTGAGACGTCTAATTTCGTATAAACATACATGCTTTCATGACTTTTTAGAAAGTAAGTTGGAAAGGTTGCATTAGAGATTACGTATGGAGTTGATGGTAAGATATGCACATTTTTTAAGTGTGATATTGATTTTTTAAGAATTTTTAATCGAGTTTTATAGTCAAAAATTGAACTATCTTCTTCGACTAAAAATATGATTATATCATCATGCATATTTAATGCAGTTTCAATTAGATATAGATGTCCTAAAGTCATAGGATTTAGATTCATTACAATTGCCCCTCTAGAATTTTTCTTTTGGGGTATTTTCATTTTTAAGAGATTTAGATTTTTTGTAATATCTTGATCATTGTTTTCATAAAGAACAACATCATTTGTTTCGATAATTTCATTAAAATTTAAGTTCGAAAAAACTTTTTTATATTCTGGTTTAGTGAATAGGAAATAATGATTTATATTATTTGCCTCTAAATAGAATAATAAATACGATAAAATTTTAGAACTTAAATTTTGTGATTGATAATCTGAATCAACAGCAATCATTTTGATAACATTTTTAGCAATAGACCCTGTTGCAATCATTTTATTTCCATCATATAAACCTACCGTCATCGTGACAGTAGGTTCGTAGGTTAAATTATTTTTTTCAAGAAGTTTTATTACATCAGAAATTTCAGATTCTAGTAAAACATCCTTAAACGTATAATTCGTCATTTACACTTATACCTCGTATATTGAATCTAATATTGAACCATCCCTATATCTAATTTGTCCAATCACACGACTTTTATGCTTGATATCTTCAGGAATACCAGTTAGCGCTATTGCCTTATGATAAAGTTCTTCGATTGTAGAAATATTTAGAGAACTGTTTTCAAGTAGGGCAAGTAAGTCTTTTCTATGAGGGTTGATAGCAATTCCTCTTTCAGTCACGATAACATCAATACTAAAACCAGGTGTAGAAATACTTTGAATATATTTTCTTATAGAAGATATGCGTGATTTAATCAAATTTGTCGTGATGATTGTTAACTTAGCACCATAAGCTGTATCGCTATGTCCGCCGCTACCGCCAATGAGCATATTGTTAGAGGTAGTAGTTACGTTAACATTGAAATCAAGATCTATTTCTGTTGCTCCTAAAATAACTACATCTAATTGATTTGCAATATTATTTTCATCAAAAGGATTTGCATATGTAGATGAATCCATTAATAAATGATTTTTATTGTTTTTATAGGATTTTACAGCATTTAAATCAAAAGACTGAACATCATATAGTTTATCAAATAAACCACTTTCAAACATATCAACTAAGCTAGATGTGATACCCCCACTAGCAAACGAGCCCTTGATATTTTGTTTTTCCATTTCTAGTTTTAAAAAATGACTGACAGCAATGCTTGTTGTCCCAGCACCAGTTTGAAAGCTAAAATTGTTTTTAAGGTATCCAACTTCTCTAATGAGTCTAACAGTATCTTTAGCAATTTTTAATTGGACGGGATCTTTGGTCATAGAAGTAGTACCTGATTCGATACCACTAGATAATCCAATTTCATCTACTTTGATTAAATAATCTATGTATTTATTGTCTATATCAGTGTTTGATAGTTTCTCTAAGAGAGTATCAGTCACAATAACTTTTTTCTTAGCATAATAAAGGTCTGGATAGATGTAGCCAAGTGGACCGCACGGGTTTTTACCATCGATGCCATTAGCGTTGCCTGAAATATCAGCTGCACTCGCAGCAATAAAGGCAACATCTATTTTTATATCCCCAGACTCAATAGCTCGCGCTCTACCACCATGTGTATCCATGATGATGAGGTTTTTTAAGTGACCTCGACTAATCGCTTCAGCAACTGGTCCATTGACATAGTTTGTATAAATAGACGTGATTTGATTATTCTTGATTAATTCAACTAAGGGTTCATGAATAGGAAAAATAGCACTTGGTGCTATTGTTATATCTTTTAACCCTCTTTTTTTGATTTCAGATAAAACCATGTTTAAAAGTCGGTCACCATTTCGATAATGATGATGAAAAGATAATGTCATTCCATCTTTAATGGGTAGTTTGTCAAATAATTTAGGTATAGACTCTATCATTTGACAAGGATTACTTGGAACTACTTTTTCAAGAAGATGACGCTTTTCCTTTAGAAATTGATTTTCAGATATAAAAGGTTTGTATTCATCTAAAATAAATCGATTCAAACTGTTTTTTATCACATCAATCATCCTTTTGCTTTTTCTATAATTTTTAGAGCTCTTGTGATGATGGGTTGATCGATCATTTTACCATCAACTGAAAAGGCACCTAATCCATCAACATCAGCTTTTTCTTTTGCAAGAAGTATCTTTCTTGCATATTGTATTTCATCCTCAGTTGGCATAAATAAACGATTGATTTCGTCAATTTGATTTGGATGGATGCAAGCTTTTGCATTCATTCCTAAAGTTTTTCCATTGAGAATATCAATCTTTAACCCTTCAAAATCATTTGTGTCAACAAAAGGTGTATCAATAGCATCTATGTCACAAGATTTTGCAGCATAGATAACCATGTTTCTTGCAAACTCAATTTCACGACCTTTAATTGTCCTAGCAACACCTAGATAAGTGGATAAATCCTCAGCACCTAATAATAGACCGTTAACTCGTTTTTGTTTAGCAATTTCTAGCGCATTTAATATAGATTCAGGAGTTTCTATTAATGCAATCACACCAATTTGTTTACTTAATTTATGTTTTTTCTCTAGAAGAGATAATTTTTGATTTAATCGTACTAAAGTTTCTTTAGTTGCCTTTGGTAGTAGTATCGTATCGATCTTGTTACTGATGATCTCATCTAAATCATTAATCTCGTTGATTCGGATAATGATTTCAATGTGACCGATAGAAGATAACTTTAAAAACGATGCTAATAAGTCTTTAGCAGCATCTTTTTCAGTTAAATGAACACCGTCTTCTAAATCAAATATGACAGCGTCAGCTTCAAATACATCAGCATTTTGTAGCATACCTGGGTGGTTTGCTGGAATAAACAATAAACTTTTACGCATGATAAACACCTAACCTTTTACAAGCGGTTTTGACTCGCGCTATGATTGTGTAATCTAGGGCTCCTTTATCCTTGATATGAATATGAATATTTTTTATATTTAATTCATTTAAGGTTTCTAAAGCAACTTTTCTGATTTGATTTCCAAATTGTTCAAAAACAACACTCTCAATCTCTATGATTTGGGTGTCAGATTTTTTAGCTGTAACGATACAGTCATTTGATTCAAATGTTCCAGCGGTTGCGAATGTTTTCAAATAATCACCTATCTCTTAATTTTTGAAAGTGCTAAAGTTCTTACCATTTCATTTTGAATGATCATATAACCACTGTCTACATCCATACCAGGTTTAGCAAGACAAAGGTCTGCACCAGCTCCGATTGCAACATGAATGGTAGCTATTGCTGATAAATTTGTTTCGTTACAAGTTCCACCACAATAAGCGCTAATTCCTTTTTTCTTGCAATAAAGGATTGCTTCGGCAACATCTTGTAAACCACCTAAATCAGGTGTTTTAATTTGAAGCATGTGCCCGGCTTTATTATCTGCAAAGTATTTGATGTCATCTAAATTATTACACCATTCATCAGCGACTATTTCTACATCTATACCTCTATCATCTAAAAGTTTAGTGATTTTTTTTAACATGAGCATTGTGTCTTCTCTATTACCTTCATCAAAAGGGCCTTCAATTCTTAATTTAAAAGGAGCAGCAGCCTCTTCTAAATCCTCAAAATAAGTCATGATTTTATCAATATCATCATTAAAAGCAAGCCCTATTGTTCCATAAACGTCTATATGAATAATTGGATAATAATCATCTCTTAAGCGTTGTGTCAAAATTCGATTTTTTAACCACTCAATATAAGCAATTAGTTTTTCTCCTCTTAACCCTAGTTTTTCTTTAACACTATTAATTAGGGCGTGAGGTAGAGAATCAATTTCTTTTAAAATCATTTTATCAACATTAGTATACCTGTCATCTCCACTTTGAGCAAAGATTGGAATTGCTTTTAAATCTTTTAGTGAAGGATTATATTCATCACGAATAACTTCAGCCATTGATTTTTTTTCTTTCATTGAAATTGCTGATAAAAGTGCTTGTGAAATGCCATATCTTATCGCAGTGTGGAGACGTTTTCCATTAACTCTAACATCATCAAATGACTTCATCATTGCTCTAAAATTAGTTAATTCTAAACCTTCTAATAATGGCTTAATGTGTTCGTTCATAAAAGGGATATACCGATCAGCAAGGAATAATGGATCTCTACCACCTGCACCTGAATATTGAACTGCAGCACAATCTCCAACCGCAACATCTAAATTATCTAAAACAAGTTGAATTGAAATAGCTTCACCAGGGACTCTAATTTTTTCAAAACCCTCAGTCATTGGTTCACCAATGTATAAAAAGCCGTCATGAATTGCATCATTTTTGACTGCTTTTTGATCATCAAAATAAAATCCTGTGTACGATTTTGTAAAGATAACGTGATTAATTTTCATGAATCATTCTCCCTATTAGATGTCCTTCACCAACTGCATATACGTCATCTACAGTCATTTGGAAATCTAAAGCTCTATTTTCTTTTTTAGCTCTTTCTGATAATTTTTCTTTATGGAAAAGTTTGACTTCTTCAGACATACCAAGGTTGCCAAACTCTAAAATTCTAATACAGCCTTCGTTATCTCTTGCAGGTAGAATTTTACCAAGCGTTTGTTTGCTTGGTGCAAAGGGTACATCGATGATTCCATATTCAAACGCTTTGATGACACCTACTGCAACATCACCTAAACCTAGGTCGATCACTTTATCCATGAGACAAGTAACTTCTTTTCGAATCATTTCTTTTTCTAGTGTTAGTTTATCTGAGTTTGGATAGGTTTGATCAGATAATAAATTAACAACAAATTTAGAGGCTTTAATACCGATAGCATTCATTTCTTTTGTAGGAATGCCAATGGATTCAACTGGAGTTTTTGTAATCATTTTAGTTGCTTTAGCAAGTGAGGCAACTGTTGAAGCCATTGAGATTAGACCTAATGCCTCTGATTCATCTTTAGGAAACCCACCCATCCATTGGTGAAAGACAGTTGAGACATGCATATCTTTGTGTCCGAATGTAAATAAATAGTATTCAGTTAGCTCTCTTAACATTTGAATTGCAGCTACATCTTGAGTTACATTTCCACATTGACCATAGCCTACAGTGATATGTTTAACGCCCTGAGTAGCAGCAAGCAAACTTTCAATAATTCCAATTGTGATTGCAATCGAAGGGGGAACAAGTGTCCCTGTTAAAGGTCCAAAAGGTTCTCTATTGATATGGATTCCATGATCTTCATAGTAACCGACTAGACGATCACAATATTGCCAGTAGTAGATAGAATCAGCCAATGATATGTTTTTTGCATAAGGAATGTTATAAGAAATACCTCCACCTTCATTTGAAGTCCATCCAGCCGCGTGAATGATTTCAGCTAACAATCTAGCATCAGGTGTCCCATGTCTTGCTTGAAGTGGGACGTTAACGGCATCTAAGACTTGCATACATCCCTTGACTCCATGGTTTACCGCAGGAAAACCATTAAGCAGAGATCTATTTTCTCTTAAACTAATTTCAATACCCTCTTCAGCTTCTTGATATCTATTATGTCTAGTATAAGAATCAATTGTAGAAGGAAGAAAATCAGCACCAGCTTTTTCTAAGAATTGCAAAAGTTCTATATGTCCTTCAAGAGTAGCTACGCCAGCTCTTGGTTGAACAAGGGTTCTGCTTTCATGTTCAGCTTTTAATAATTTTAAGGCAAAATTTTTGTGTTCAGGGACAGCTTTTAAAGTTAAAACAGCCTTATCCAAGTCTAAAAGAGGATCAGATCCTGTTGGCCAAGAAGCTAAAACCTCTTTTCTTACTTCTAGAAACTTTTCTAAAGACCATTTTTTATTTCTAACACGCATGATAGGCTCCTATAATTTAGTCATGTATTTCTTCATAATTCTAAGTGCAATTTCCGGATAATCTATTGAAAGTAGTCCCATCGAAGATAGGATATATGTTTTATCGAGTAAGTATTCTGGTTCTTGAGGTCGTAATTCCATAGGTTTACTCGCTAACTTTGTTCCATTTTTCAAGATTGCTACAGGATCTTTGCTGCTGATAACAACACCACCAGTACCTATGAAGTACTGTGTTTTTGTCAAATCTTTACCAACTTGATAATACATAATACCCATTGGAGTATAAACACCCTTTAGTGTGCCAACATGTCTTGAGGTTGCGACGTCTACACATTTTCCAGCAAATATATCATCTGCGATATAATCATCATCAGTTGATGAGATAAACTCAATATCATCATGTCTTTTATTTGCCTCAAATTCGATATCAACACCTTTTGTTTTAAAATGACTTTTTTCTGCCGCACTAAAAGTATCTAAAATGCCTAATGAAGAGTATCTCATACCTAAATCACCTTCAACAGTTCTTTTTGCATAAGGTTCTTCTAGGCCAGATAAAATAGCATTCATTTGAGTAGGAAGTCCTGAACCCATAGAGTAGATATCTGTGGTTGCACCACCAACATCAGCAAGCATCAAGTCTCCTAGACCAAGTTCGTCACCGTATCCTCTAGAAAGAAGCTCAGCCGCCATTAAAACAGCATTAGGAGTTGGAAGAATGACTTCATCTACCATTTTCTCTACCTTTTTAATCCCTTTTGCTTCAATAATATTTTTAACGAATATTTCTTTAATTTTATCTTTTGCGCTATTAATGTTTAAGACATTTAATCTAGGCATCACATTTTCACATATAAAAAACACTTTGTTAGCTTTGGTTAGTATTTCTTCGATTTCATCAGTTGCATCTTTATTCCCAGCAAAAATAATCGGAGCAGTGATATCCGATTTTGCAAGTTGTTTTGCATTATGAATGACACATTCTTTATTCCCACCATTTGCTCCCCCGGCTAGAAGAATAATATCTATTTTTTTCTCTTTTATTTTTTCTACTTCATGATGGTTAATATTATGAGATAAGACAAGATCTACTTTAGCGCCAGCACCTAAACAAACCCGTCTTGCAGCTTCAGTAGTCAATTCCTCCACTAAACCAATAGCAACCATTTTGAGGCCACCAGCAGCTGAAGAACAAGCAGTAATTTTATCAAATTTTATTTCATAGCCTATTTTTTCATTGAGTCTATCTAGTGCCTTTTTATAGCCTATAAGAATATCTTTTTCAACAGTAGTAATCGCTTTTGCTGTTGCAATGATTTCTTCTTTATCCAAATCAACTGCAGTTAATTTGGTAAATGTAGAGCCAAAATCAACTAGTAAATAAGTTTTCATTAAATGCCCCCTAAGTCTGCTTTGATAGTCTCTATGACATCCTCAATTTTTATTCCTGGGGGATAAACTCGATTAAAGCCCATGGCTTTAAATCTCTTTTCAACTTGGATGAAATCTTGTTTACCAACAACAATATTTCCACCTACATAAAGTAAGATATGATCTAGGCCAGATTCTTCGCATTTATCGCGCATACCTCTACAATCTAGTTCGCCATGTCCATATAACGAAGATACTAAAATTAAAGAAGCTGATGTCTCTATTGCTGCGTTAATAAAATCCTCTTGAGATGATAATACACCAACATTAACTACATTATAGCCTTCTTTTGTCAGCGTATACTCAATAATTTTATTACCAACAGCATGAACATCAGCTCCGATAACACCGATAACTATAGTTTTCATGATTTCCTCCGGCATCTTTTTTCTGAAATAACCAATTTCAATAAAAACGCTTTCACACACTTGTATTCTAAATCATTTTAGCATAAAAAACAACAGTAAAGCCAAGTTTTTCATCTTTTTTATGTATATGAGAGTATATCTGATGTAATCACATAAAAATTACATAAATTGGAAGTCATATATTTATATATGGTCTTATAAAATATTAATAAGTCTGCCATATCAAAAAATGTTTAACTTAATAAAAAAAGACGTTTGCCTAAGCGTTCGTCTTTTTAGGGGTGCTATGTTATCTATTTTTTAGATGTGGAAATAAAATGACATCTCTAATGTTAGGTGTGTTTGTTAAAAGCATAACAAATCTATCAATGCCAATGCCGATGCCTCCTGTAGGTGGCATACCGTATTCTAAAGCTTCAATGAAATCAACATCCATTTCATTGGCTTCAATATTTCCCATTTCTTTTTCTTTGACTTGATTTTCAAATCTTTCTTTTTGATCAATTGGATCATTTAATTCGCTAAATGCATTTGCATATTCGCTTCTCATGATAAATAATTCAAAGCGATCTGTAAATCTTGGGTCATCAGCGTTCTTTTTTGCAAGTGGTGATATTTCAATAGGATGTCCATAAACGATAGTAGGTTGAACAACTGTTTCTTCAACATAGTGTTCAAAGAAAGCTTCAACAATATGACCATAACTAAAATGTTTTTCAACATGAATGTTATGTTCTTTTGCTATTTTCTTAGCATCATCTAAAGTCATATGTGCCCAAAAATCAACACCAGAAATCTCTTTGATTGCATCAACCATGTGCCAACGTTTCCAGGGTGCTTCCATATGGATAATGGTGTCTTGATAATTAATATCATATGAGCCTAGAATATCATGTGTAACGGTTGAAAGACAACCTTCAACTAAATCCATCATATCACTCATATCAGCATATGCAAGATATGCCTCAATGGTTGTAAATTCAGGATTATGTTTAGCGTCCATGCCTTCATTTCTAAATAGTCGACCAATCTCATAAACGGCTTCTAAGCCACCAACGATTAATCTTTTTAAAGGAAGTTCTGTAGCAATTCTTAAATAGAAATCCATATCAAGTGTATTGTGATGTGTAATGAAAGGTCTTGCTGCTGCACCGCCTAAAATTGGATGCAATACTGGAGTTTCAACTTCGATAAATCCTTTTGAATCAAAATAATTTTGAATTGATCTAATAATTTTAGGTCTTGTCATCGCAACTATTCTAGCATCTTCATTTACAATTAAATCAACATAACGTCTACGTCTAGATTCTTCCTTGTCTTGAAGCCCATGGAATTTATCAGGTAAAGGTCTTAAAGCTTTTGTTAAATGGGTATAATTTGATGCTTTAACTGTAAGTTCATCAGTTTTAGTTCTAAATAGAATACCTTTTACGCCAACGATATCACCTAAGTCTGCTTGCTTAAATAAAGCGTATTGATCTTCACCAATATTATCTAGCCTAACATAGACTTGAATTTGACCATCTCGGTCTTGTAAATGCATAAAACCAGCTTTACCTTGACCTCTTTTTAATACGATTCTTCCTGCAATAGATACTTCTATATGTTTTTCTTCTAACGTGTCATGATCGAATTTTTCATATAAATCAAATATTTGTTTTGCGTGATGAGTTCTTACATATTTTTGTCCGAATGGTTCAACACCCAAATCTCTTAATTCTTGTGCTTTTTGTCTTCTTATAATTTGTTGCTCATTTAGATCATCTAGATACATAAATTAGTCCTCCTAGTTCAAGATATTATATCATAGAAAAAGCCATAATAGTATACTATGGCCTTTTTTCCTCACTTAAAAGTTCATACATCAACATCTCTTTTTTAGGGATTAGAGAAGTGACTTTCACTTTAATAATCTTTAATCCTAAATGAAGAGTTAAGATGTCATTTTCTTTAACAGCAGAAGAAGGTTTAGCAATTTTATCGTTAATTTCAACTTTATCCTTACTTGCAGCTTCTTTAGCTACGGTTCTTCGTTTAATGATTCTAGCAACTTTTAGATATTTGTCAAGCCGCATTTTCTGTTGTACCATTTTTTTCAGTCCACCAAGATAGTTTACCTGTAGCAACGATTTCATCGATATCTGATTTATTTAATGTTTCAACTTCAACTAGATAATGAGCAATTGTATCAAGTAGTTCACGGTTTTCAGTAATGATTCTTTTAGCTTCATTAAAACATGTTGTAATAATATGTCTCACTTCAGAGTCAATTTCGAGTGCAACTTGATCAGAGAAGTTTTTTTCTTTGAAGTAGTCTCTACCTAAGAACACATTGCCACCGCCAGTTTCATATTGAACGGGACCTAAGTCACTCATTCCATATTCAGTGACCATAGCTCTAGCAATCTTTGTTGCGATTTGAAAATCATTATAAGCACCAGTTGTTACTGTATCAAATACAGTTTCTTCGGCAACTCTACCACCAAGGTAGCTTGTAATTTTAGCAAGTAATGATTTCTTTGTTTCTAAGAATTTTTCTTCAGCAGGCGTCATTAAGTTATATCCACCAGCAGAACCTCTTGGAATAATCGTTACTTTTTGAACGATATTAGCATCTTCAAGTTTAATTCCAATAACAGCATGTCCAGCTTCATGATAAGCAACAGTTTTCTTTTCTTCAGGTGAATATTTTCTGCTCTTCTTAGCTGGCCCCATCATCACTCTGTCGATAGCTTCATCAAGATCTTGCTCAGAAACTAATGTTCTATTATCACGAGCAGCAAGGAGCGCTGCTTCATTAAGTAAGTTTTCAATATCAGCACCAGAGAATCCAGGGATTCTATTAGCAAATTCGTCAAAACTAATTTTTGGATCAATTTTTTTATTTCTTGCATGTACTTTTAAGATAGCTGCACGACCTCTAAAGTCAGGAAGTGAAATCGTAATTTGTCGATCAAAACGGCCTGGTCGAAGAAGTGCTGGGTCTAAAACATCAGGGCGGTTAGTTGCTGCCATGATGATGACGCCCATGTTTCCTGTAAATCCATCCATTTCAACTAATAATTGGTTTAAGGTTTGTTCTCTTTCATCGTGCCCACCGCCAAGACCTGCAC
>CAYJDZ010000010.1:0-19075 GCA_964368955.1 uncultured Mariniplasma sp. | reverse complement strand
TATATTAATAGAGTGGACATGTAAAGTAAGAATAACTTACTTATATTTACATACAATGAAACGAATTTTGTAGAAAGACATTTGAAACGTTAGAACAATTAGAAACTGAATTGTTCGATTATGTGAACTGGTATAATACGAAGCGCATCCATGGTAGTTTAGGTTACTTATCACCAGTCGAGTATAGAAAACAGATGTCTATTTAAAAATTGTTCAAAAAGATGTTGCCTTTCCAAATCGTTATAATTATACCATATTTGAATCATATATTTTTTGATTATTGTGTCTCGCATTAACGCAATTAAAGATTAACTTAGTTATACCCATACATATTACCTACTTTCGATTAACCTATATGATGTGCTTTTATTCTATAATAGTGTATTAATTTTATTATTCTACCTTAGATAGAGGTAGCGTTAAGAATTTTGTGTCTGTGGATAGGTTATACTAAGTTAGACAGAAATAGAATAGACATGTTACAATCAAACTAATAAGAAGAGAGGGATTTAACATGGCTAAAGGAACTAAGTACACTGATGAGTTCAAAGAACAGATCGTAGCGTTGTACAATAGTGGCAAGAAGGTTTTAAAGCTTTCGAGGGAATATGATATTTCAGTACCTTCGATTTACAAATGGATTAATGAATCAAAGACGACTGGATCATTTCGAATGAAAGATAATTTGACTGATGAACAAAAGGAATTGATTGAGCTTAGAAAACGAACTATACAACTTGAAATGGAAAATGATATCTTAAAGCAAGCCGCGCTGATCATGGGACGAAAATCCAAATCATAAGCCGCAATGCCTATAAGTATAGCATTAAAGCAATGTGTTTAACACTAGAGATTCCAAGAGCGAATTACTATTATCAAATCAACAAACCAACCAAACCAAAACGCATAGCGTTTGAAGCTGAAGTGATTCGTATATTTGAAGAATCAAAACAAGTCTATGGAACCCGTAAGATCAGAAAACAGTTAAGGTTAGAAGGTATTGTCCTTTCCAGACGTAAGATAGGACTCATCATGAAGAAAAATGCTTTAGTGAGCCTTTACACTGTTAAACAGTATAAAGTTCACTCTCAAGGTTCTAATCAAGAAAAGAAAAACAATGAACTCAACAGAGCATTTGATAATGATGTTATAAATGATGTCGTTGTTAGTGATTTAACCTATGTTAATGTAGCAGGCAGATGGCATTACATCTGCATCCTAATTGATCTATTTAATAGAGAAATTTTGGGCTATAGCGCAGGAAATAGAAAAGACGCAAACCTAGTTAAAGAGGCATTTCTTAGCACAGATATTTCACTTAGAAATATTAGACTCTTTCATACAGATAGAGGCAAGGAATTTGATAATCGCATCATTGATCAAATGATAAATGCATTCGATATTAAAAGATCGTTATCAAAACCTGGGTGTCCATATGACAATGCAGTCGCCGAAGCGACCTTCAAAGTCTTTAAGACGGAGTTCTGTCATAAACGTTTTGAATCATTAGAACAATTGAAATTAGAATTATTTGAATATGTTAATTGGTACAATAAATTTAGATTACATGGCAGTCTGGGCTATATGACGCCCATTAATTATAGAAAGAATTATGTCTATTCTAAAAATGTTTAAAAAAGTGTGGACATTCCAAACCTAGTTTTGTTAAAAGAGTTAATCCATGTCTACATCAAAACTTTCTAGTAAACCTTTCTTTTCAGCATAATCTGAATCTCCATGTTTTGTTAAATACATCGTAATAAAACTTGCTGCTACAAAAATTGCTGCATATGGGAATAAAACTAATCTCGTTTTAAACACATAATCCATGAATATACCTGATAAGATAGGTGTTAAAATTTGTGCCCCCATAGAAAACGCATAATAATACCCTGTATACTTCCCGATATTTGATCCTTTTGCAAGTTCTACAACCATCGGATATGAGTTTACGTTAATTGAAGCCCATCCAATACCTGTTAGACCAAATACAATATACATAATCCACCCAGTATCTTCTCTTACAAAAGATGCTGCACCAAAACATAATGTTAAAACAACAATACCAATCAAAATTGATTTTCTTCGTCCAATCTTAGTTGAAATAATACCAATTGGAATAAATGCGATAATCGCTGTTACGTTTGCGACCAATAAAGGTAGTGTAAATGATGGAATCTGCAAGACGTGAGGCACATAATCTGATACTTTTGAAATAATCGCGTTATAACCCATAAACCATAAGAAGACAGACGCAAGTATTAAGATTAAAGAGCGCTGTTTATCTTTAGGCAAAGCTTTCATATCATTTTTTTCATCTTCAGTCTCAGTTAAATTATATTTCAAGTCTTCTACAATTTTTTCTTGAACTAATTTAGGTTCTTTGACTTTCCATAAGAAGATTGCTAAGACAACAAGCATTACGATACCAACAATAACAAATGCTAGAGTGTAGTGAACATAGGATTTACCATCTAAGCCCAATACCATGAGCATCACCAAAGCTGTGGTACCTGCAGCAGCCCCCATGAGATTTATAATCGCATTCGCTTTTGATCGTAAAGGTTTCACAGTAACATCAGGCATTAAACTAACAGCAGGCGATCTAAATGTTGACATCGCTACTAAAGCAATTAATAAAACTGACACAAAGATTGCAAAGTTTAATGGACTTTGTGCGGTTTCTTCCCAAGCAAGTGTTGATAAATAAGTTTGATAATAATCACTTAAATAAGCAAGATCTCCTACTGATAAATTTGTATCTGTGTTGTCACTTAAGATACTACTTATTTTATCGTAGGTTTTAGTTCTATATCGAGCATATGTTTTTTCAGTAATATCACCACTGATTCGTTTTGCATCTCGCTCTAGTTCCATTTCAGCAAGTAAACCTTGCCAGAAGCTTTCTAGTTTTCTGTTATCATCATATTTATAGGTTTCATATAAACCAATAATTTCTGTTTGTTCAATACGTTTGGTTTGAATATTGTCCATAAATGAAAGACTCATGAAGGCAAACGCTGCAACAATGGTGCCGATAATCACAAAAGGTGTTCTTCTTCCTTTTTTATGATTGGATTTATCTGATATCGCTCCAAATAAAGGCAGCATAAATAGCGCCAATATGTTATCTAAAGCCATAACAAATCCAGAGGCAGTTTGGTTTAATCCAAACTTGTCAATCATAATTTTGGCAATAATGTTATCATAAGTTTGCCAAAATATAGTAATAATGAAAAAAGCTAAACCAACGTAAAACGTTTTTTTATAATCAAGTTTCATACTTGCTCCTTTTGTTTCTTTTTTTTTATGATTATCTCAATTATAGCATGTAAAAATCTGATTTAAAATGTAAATTCAAAAATAGACTTTAAAAAAAGAGGAAATGTGATTTCCTCTTTAGATATTATGCATATTTAGATCCTATATCAAGAGCTTTTTGATTCACTTCCAATAAACTTTCTTTTGATCCTTTTAGGAAGTATTTTAAACTCTCAATGATAGTCTCTTGTGTGAATAGATTAGTTGCCTTTAAGAATGCACCTAACATCACCATATTTGCAACTTGTGGTGTTTCAAGATCATTTGCAACATCATTCATTGGTATTGCAAAAACATTAACAGGTTGAACTACTTTTTCCTTTATTAAAGATAGATTATAAAATAAGTTTCCTTTATCATTAATTAATTCCTGAAATTTGTGAAGCGATGGTAGGTTAAAGACAAGTAAATCATCTGCTTTTTTAAATATAGGTGAATAGATTGGCTTATCACTAACAGTGACTGCACAATTTGCGGTACCACCTCTAGTTTCAGGTCCATATGTTGGAACCCAAATGCTATAGAGTCCTTGCATATTTGCTGCATATGCAAGAAGTTGACCTGTAAGCATGACGCCTTGACCACCAAATCCCGCAATTCTAATTCTTCTAATCACTTGGCATCACATCCTTAAATACGCCAAGTGGAAAAATTGGAACCATTTCTGATTTAACTCTTTCTAACGCACCTTGTGGTGTCATCTTCCAGTTCACTGGACAAGTTGATAAAACTTCAATCAATGAAAAACCTTTACCTTCAATTTGATAAGTAAAAGCTTTTTTAATCGCTTTTTTAGCTTTTCTAATATTTGATACATCAGTTAACATGACGCGTTCTACATATGTTGCACCATCAACTTTAGATAAAATCTCAGACATTTTTATAGGTAATCCATGAGCTGCTTGATTTCTACCATCTTGAGATGTTGTTGTTTTTTGCCCTAAAAGTGTCGTTGGGGCCATTTGACCACCAGTCATACCATAAGTTGTGTTGTTCGCATAAATAACTGTAAAGTTTTCTCCTCTATTCGCTGCATGAATCGTTTCAGCAATCCCAATAGAAGCTAGGTCACCATCACCTTGATATGTAAAAACAATATTATCAGGAAGTGATCTTTTAATGCCAGTTGCAACCGCACAAGCTCTACCATGAGCAGCTTGTTGCATATCACAATTAAAATATTCATAACTAAATACTGAACATCCTACTGAGGCAACACCAACAGTATGATCTAAAACGTTTAATTCCTCTAATACTTCTGCTACTAATTTATGCAAAATACCATGTGTACAACCAGGACAATAATGGGTAGGTTTTTCAGTTAAACCTTTAGTCTTTTCATATTTAATCATTTATTCCACCACTCTTTCATCAAAAGTCATGATGGCTTCCACGATTTCTTCTGGTTCAGGAACAATCCCACCAGCACGACCATAAAATGCAACTTTGTGTCTACCTTTATTAGAAATTAAGACATCATCTAACATTTGGCCTAGTGACATTTCCACAACCATTAATCCTTTAACATCTTTAGGGATTAAATCAAATGCCTTCTTAGGGTATGGCCATAAAGAGATTGGTCTCAGCATCCCTACTTTTATCCCTTTTTCAGCTAAAACCTCAATTGCAGAACGGCAAATTCTAGCCATTGTTCCATATGCAACGATGACATAATCTGCATGATCCATATTGATCATCTCGAATTTTACTTCGTTTTTAATAACTTCTTTATATTTTCTTTGAAGTTTTAAATTATGTTGTTCTAACTCATTTGAATCTAGAAATAAGCTGTTAATAATATTTCTACCCTCATGATTTTTCATCCCTGTCGCAGCCCATGTTTTAGGCTCAATATGTCTTCTTCTAACTGGTTTATCTATATCAACTGGTTCCATCATTTGGCCAATTAATCCATCAGCTAAAATCATAACTGGGTTTCTATAAATATCTGCTACATCAAATGCTTCTTTCATTAAATCAACAGTTTCTTGGACAGACTCTGGAGCAAACACAATCACGTGATAATCTCCATTACCTCCGCCACGAGTTGCTTGATAATAATCTGCTTGAGATGGTTGAATTGAACCTAAGCCAGGCCCACCTCTCATCACTGAACCAATAACACAAGGTAGTTCAGCACCAGCGATATAGCTAATGCCTTCTTGTTTTAAGGCAATACCTACTGAAGATGATGAAGTCATCACTCTTTTTCCAGATCCAGCGGCACCATAAACCATATTGATTGCTGCAACTTCACTTTCAGCTTGAACAAAAACTTTACCAGCATCTGGCATCAGTTTTGATAGATATTCAGGAACTTCATTTTGAGGTGTGATTGGGTAACCAAAATAGCAATCAAGTCCTGCTTTCATTGCAGCTCTTGCAATCGCTTCATTACCCTTCATTAATACTTTACTCATCTGTCAGCCACCTCTACTTTAATGACTGAATCTGGGCATATAATCGCACAATTAGCACATCCAATGCACTTATCCATATCCGTAACACTAATTAAGTGATACCCTTTTTCATTCATTCTATTCTTGTCTAAATATAAGATATCAACCGGGCACACATGTGTACAAAGTTCACATCCTTTACATACTTCATTATCAAACGTTAATTTTCCTTTTTTCATTTGATCACTTCCTATCTTTTAATGTAATTATCGTGTAAGTGATTAATTGTTTCAATTCTATTTTTAGCAAATACTTTAGCAGCAAGTTGTGTATGAATATTTTCTCTGTCTGCAATTTCAAATATAACTAAGAGTCTATCATAAATCTTTTCAACATCTCTAATAGCTCTACTTTCATTGTAGTCTAATAATTCATGGTAAACGTTTATTAGCCCACCTGCATTAATCACGAAATCAGGCGCATATAATATACCTTTATCTTTAAGCATATCGCCATGAATATCTTCATCTAATAAAACGTTATTTGCTGTTCCAGCGATGATTTTAGCTTTTATTTGAGGAATTGTATCTGAGTTTAGAGATCCACCTAAAGCACATGGAACTAAAACATCAACATCTAATTTATAATAATCAGCAGGTTTTACAAATTCTACATTTGGATGTTCTTTTTTCATTCTATCAATATGTTTTTGATTGATTTCTGAAAAATAAACTTTCTTCGCATGATGTTCTAATAAATACTTGACTAAATAATATCCTGTTTGACCAGCTCCTTGAACTGCAAACGTGTATTTAGAGATATCTTCATCGCCAAATTTGTGGAATAGAGATGCTCTAATACCATGGAATGCACCAAGAGCAGTTTTCGGTGATGGATTACCACTTTTTCCTTCTCTACCAACAACATAATCTGTTTCCATACTGACAAAATCCATATCTTTAGTAGATGTGTTGACATCTTCAGCAGTAATGTATCTTCCATTTAGAGATTGTACATATCTACCTAATGCTCTAAAATACGCTTCTGACTTCACTTTATCAGCGTCGCCAATTAAAACCGTTTTTCCTCCACCTAAGTTTAATCCAGCGGCTGCCGCTTTATACGTCATCCCTCTAGCTAATCTTAGACAGTCTAACAATGCATCCTCTTCTGTCTCATAATTCCACAGTCTAGTACCACCAAGGGCTGGCCCTAATGTAGTGTTATGAATACATGTAATACCCTTTAAACCTGTCGTTTTGTCATAAAAATAGACTACTTGCTCATATCTATGTTTAGCCATGTAGTCAAAGTGTTTGAAATCGCTCATTTTGTTCTCCCTTCAATTTTTAAAAGCGCTTACATTTTTATTATAACATGAATGGTATTCTTTTAAAATGAAATTTTAGATATTGGTATAATTACCATAATTTAACAAAAAATTCAAAAGGCTAAAGCCTTTTGAATTTGCTTGATTTTTTGTTCTATATTTTGAATTAATAAACCTACATGAAATCCATCTACAAAGGCGTGATGTACCTCAATTGATAAAGGCATCATAAGTCTGGAATTCACGTTTCGATATTTGCCCCAAGTGACCCTTGGAATTGCATCATGTGGTTCAATATTGGTCACATTAGATATTTGTGTATATGACGCCCATGGGAACACAGATATATAAACTAAATCTTGTCTAAGATCTGCTTCATAATCAATAAATTGAGATCCTTGCTGTAATGAATTGTGAGCTGCTTCTTTAATAAAAGTATGTAAATCCCTATGATAATGACTAGCCACAATCTTAAAAAGATCGCTATCTTTTATTGTGTCTGTAAATGAAGGGTGAACGACGTCATAATAGATAACATCATCACCTATCATTCTATATTTAAAATTCTCAATTCGATTAATCTCGGTTAACACAACATGCATGAACGTATAATAAAATGACAATTGTTGTTGTTTGACATAATCATATAATTCAGTAACATCTACTTCAAAGCTTATCAAATATCTTGGTATAACAAAATTCTTATAAAAATCATAGATTTCCTTGCGCTTCCACGTGTTTTTATCAATTATCTTCATGAGCAACTCCTAAAATTAAAAAATCACTTCTATCTTTTACCCTTTGTTTCACAAAATCACTAAAAAATACGGCATCATAACCGTGTACTGAGCCTTTTGTGTGTCTTTCAACTACAGGTATGTTAAATTCCTTTAATCTATTGGCAAACCACATACCTTCATCTCTCAAACAATCAAACTCAGCTGTTTCAATATAGGTTTTAGGCAGATCATTTAAATCACTTGTCAGAAATGATGTGTATCTTAACATTCCAAAATCACCGTTTCTTAAGTAAGTCTCCCACATACTTTTATTTAAGATTGAATTCCACATTGGTGTATCATCAAATTCATTAATTGAAGGTGTTATTTGTCTATGGTCAATGACGGGGTAAAACAATAACATAGATTGTAATTTCCTTTTCAATCGGTCTCTAACCAAAAGAGAAACACCGATAGCCAGGTTCCCTCCAGCACTATCACCAGCTATAGAGATTTCTTCTTTTTTAACATTAAGTAGGTCTTCATGCTCACACATCCATAAATACGCCGCATAACTATCTTCTAATCCATAAGGAAATGGATATTTAGGTGCTAATCTATATTTAACATAGACTGCAGTGTGCCCAGAATCATAAATCATATTTGAGATCATTCTTATATGAACGGGAGTTCCTTCAACCTGAAAACCACCGCCGTGTAAATAGAGCAGTGCTTTTTTGTTTAAAGCCTCAATTTTATGTTTTAATACATAGATTTTTATCTTTGTATTTTGATATCCTTTAATTTTATATTTCTTTATTTTTATACCTTTTCTAGGCTTTGCAAAAACCATACTGATATTGAAAATAAAATTGATAATTACACGTCTTCGATTTGTGTATTTTTTATATTTTAAAGGTCTTAAAAATCTTAATTCTTTATCAATATCATATGATTTCATATTAATCCTTTTTAAATAGTTTTAAGTATGCTTGATATCCTTCTTTTTCTAAATCTTTTTTAGGAATAAATCTTAGTGCAGCTGAATTGATACAATATCTATATCCACCCAATTCAATAGGTCCATCGGTAAATAAGTGACCTAAATGGCTATTAGCATCCTTGCTTCTCACTTCAGTTCTAATCATCCCAAAAGTTTTATCCATTTTGTTTTCTAGAGTTGCGATTGGTTTGGCAAAACTTGGCCATCCACAACTACTATCAAACTTATCTAGACTTGAAAATAGGGCTTCACCTGATACAATATCGACATATATGCCGTCTTCACGATGATCCCAAAACTCATTTTCAAATGGTCTTTCAGTTCCATTTTCTTGAGTTACGTGGTATTGAATTGGTGTTAATTTCTTCTTTAATTCTTTTGAGTTACTCATCATATCACCTCTACTACATATCTTATAAGAACAATGGGCTCATTGCAACCAAAACACTTATAGATTCTCTAAATAACATTCTAAAACTTCGACAAGTTTTAAAACTTCATACGATAAAATTTCATAGGCTTTATGGAGTTGTTCAAAGTCATTTTTGTTACTCATATCCATCATTGCTGAAAGTAGCCAAGAAGCTCTCTTGCCACTTAAATAGGCACATGATCCTTTAAAATAATGAATGGTCTCTTTAGTCTCTTTTGCTAAATGACTATTAATTGCATGTTTTATTTTATTCATGTCTTCTAAATATGTATCCATAAAGGTCTCTACTACATCTTTTGCGATATTAAAACTTCCATCAAAGCGATATTCATAGTCATCTTTATCAAATATAACTTGCGTTTGCGGAATAAATATTTGACTTTGTTTATTCATATATTTTCTTAAAATACGCTCTAATTGATCAATGTGAATTGGTTTAAATAAGACATCGTTCATTTGAGCGTTTTTCATTAAATCATAATCATTTAAAAACACATTCGCTGTAACAGCTATAATTGGCAAATATTTAAATTGTGGTCCTAAGTCTCTTATTTTATTAGAGGTTTCCATGCCATCCATTTTAGGCATTTGAATGTCCATCAATATAATGTCGAACCGTTCTTTTTGAACTGCTTCTATCGCTTTAAATCCGCTATCAACTGATCTAGATTTAATGCCTTGTTTTTCTAAGATATTTTCTAGAACAACTCTATTTAATCTGTTATCATCTACAACAAGTGCATATCCGGATAGTTCTTTTAAATATAAATCTTCAATCTCATTTTTTTTATTATCTTTTTTGATAATAATTTTTTGATAAACTGTACTTCTTGAAACAATAGGATTGAAATAAATACTTCTATTTTCTTTGTAAACATAGTTGAATTGATTCATTGTTACTATTATGGTATCTGGTTGACCAAACTTATCAAGATAAGTATCTAAGTCTATCTGCGATTTTTCTTGGTTAAACAAAATTATGTTGTACTCTTTTTCTGCTTGATTCAATTGACTTACTTTCATATTCATAGAACTAAGCATGCGATTCATAGATAGAGTGGTTTTATCCTCATCAGCCACTAAAACCCTCAGATTTTTAACTTGATGAAAATCATAAACCTTATCTTTTTTAAAATTTAATGAGATTTTAAATGTGGATCCTTCATTCATTCTACTGTCTAGGGAAATAGACCCACCTAGTTGTTTTAAAAGTTCTTTAACTATGGAAAGCCCGAGACCAGCACCTTCATAGTTTCTTGAATTACCTGAATCTACTTGATAAAACTTATTGAAAATTCTTTCTTGATCTTGAAATTCAATACCAATGCCACTGTCTTTGATGATTAATTCAAGATTGACATGAGTTTTTGTTTCTTTGGTTTTAATCACATCTACGCTTACATAGCCTTGATTCGTGTATTTAATGGCATTATTTACTAAATTTAAGACGATTTGTCTTAATTTTGCAAAATCACCCTTCAGATAGTTATTGATTGTATAATCAAAATTAAAAGAAACAATAATCCCTTTTTCTTGGGCAATGATTTGTTGTGTTAGCATGATATTAGTGAGTTCATTCTCTAAATCAAAGACATGCTCTAATACTTCTATTTGACCACTTTCAATTTTGGCAATATCTAATATATCATTAATCATGGATACTAAAGAATCCGTCGAAAAAGTTGCAATATCAAAATAATCTTTTTGTTCGGATGTTAATTGTGTGGATTCCAATAAATAAAGTGCATTTTTTATACCATGTAATGGCGTTCTAAATTCATGGCTTATTTTAGCTAAAAATTGATTTTTTTCTGTGATAGCCCGATATTCTTCATCTTTTAAAGCTAATAATTCTTCTTGGCTTTTTTGTTTGAGCATAGCATTTGTAATCATTTCTGCTAAAACTTTTAATAAACTCAACTCTACATGATTCCATTGACGTTCTTTTGTGATATCATCAAAACCAACAAAGCCCAAACACTGTCCGTTTTCCATTAGGGGTATCGTTGTAATTGATTTCACCTCTTGTGAGGCCAAAATATCATAGACTGGATGACCCGGCAAAAGTGTTGACAAACTTTCGTAAATCACATGCTGCCCTTTAAGGTGAGCTTCTACCCAACCACTTTTATATAGGTTCATATCTACATTTTGGAGGTTCTTTATTTCACATTTAACATTATGATTACACCACTCAAAAGTGTTATTCATGATTTTCTTATGATGGTCATATTCAAAAACATAAACTCTATCCACACTTAGAAAAGCACCAACCAATCCTAGAGTTTCATTAATGACGCGTTCAAATTGATTAACGTTTATATTAATCAATTCAGTCGCAATCGTTAATATGATTTTTTGGAGTTGGTCATTGTTTGTCATTTGAATCCACCCATTCATTTCTTTATCTCTATTATAACTTAAAAATTATGTTTTTTTTATTAATTCAAATAAAGAAGATACACATTCAAAGCATAAAGTGCGTATATAAATCAGTTTATTCTATGAATTTTGTCTTCTTTAATTTTTATTTAAAAAATTCGCTCATATCATTTATATTGCATGCTTAAATCCTTTTTCCCATAAGACATCAAAAAAAGGCTTTCGCCTTTATTTAGTAAATCGATGTGCTATAGAACTCGCTGCTGCAGCTGCAATAGCTCCAACAATGTCATCTAAAAATGTATTACATACACCCTTTTCTTTACCAGCTCTATCAAGTTTTCCAATAATGCCAGGTTTAAGTTTATCAACATACCCAAAATTAGTAAATCCTATAGAGCCATAAACATTGACAATTGATAAAGCCATAATTTCATCAATACCATATAAACCATAGTCATTTAATAACATACTTAATAAAGGTTCGCTTAACAATCCTTTTTCAGCCAAAATATCAAGTTCTAATCCAGTAATGACCGCATGTTGAACTTCTCTTTTTTTAATCACTTTTTTTACATGTTCTAAACAATAATCTAAAGATAGTGTCTCTATATACTTCTTTTGTAAATCAAATGTGATTTCTGCAATTTCTATTAAATTTACACCACGTGTTTGAAGTCTTTCAACAACAATTTCATATTGTTGCAAATCATCTAAACGTGATGTCACGACTTTCTCATCAGCCATTGTAAATCCTCCCTTAATTTTTAAAGTGTATATCAATTATACACGAAAGGTAATATTTAGCAAATTTATCTAAGTTTACCTATTCTTTTTGATAATCATTTTATTTTGTTCTAAGTAAATGTAATCTATTTCATCAATATCTTTTCGCCCAACAGAAAAATCTGTTGATAAAATTTGTGCCCCACTATTGACTGCGTTTGTGAACATCGTTTGATTAAACACTAAATTACTATCAATTCTAGTTCTTACAATAAAATTATTGTCAATTAAATCACTAATTTTAAGTTCGTCAATTTCATTTTGGACAAAAAACGATGCATAATCTAATGGATTTTCTGTATAATAACTGCCAATGAACATAGAGTGTGACATTAAACTTTGATCCATTTCATAATAAGTAGTGCTCGCAGTTCCTGGATGCATGATAAATATAACTTGATTTAGCATATCTGGAATGCTTGGCCAACCTTGATCCATAATGGTGTCTCGTAAATTTGTTTGACCATCAAGCATATCAGATGGTGTAAATAGGTGGTCTTTGATTTTATCTTTAATGAGTGCATCAAAATCATTGAATGCTTTTTCATCCATGATTTTTAGCATTGGATCTAGAATCATCCAATCATCTTTGATTTCCATTAAAATGATAATCGGAATGTGATTTTCTTGATAGGTAGAAAATAAATAGATTTCTTCTAATAACATTTCAAAACTAACTGCAACACTAGATGGATCGACCAAAGGAACATGGGTTAACTCGAATTTTTGATTTCGGTATCTAATATCTAGTTCAAAGCTTCTTACGCCTGATTCTAGTTGTTCTGTTATGTTTTTATACTCATATTTAAGAGCTTTCGCTTCCTCAAATGAATCCCCTAAACCCACAAAAAATCTACCAATTGCTGGACCTTGTTTTTTATAGCTATTGTGTGATGCAATCATTTGAATTTCATTTAAATGAATGGTTTCATCACTTAAATCAAAATTAACAAATTGATTCTCATCTATTTTTTTATAATCAGATGTTTCGTATTTTGTATATAATTTTTTCAATTCTTTACTTTGATTTGAAAGATCAAAGGGTCTTACTAAATATAATCTTAAAACAATGAGTAGAAAAGAAATCATAACTGATAAAATTGAAATTATACTAATTTTAATTATTTTCTTCATATTTCCCCTCTATAGATGATGAATTTTGTAAGGATTCTTTGCTTATTTCTTTTGTTGATATATAATACTTATATAGGAGGCGATGAAATGGATAAACCAGTCATAGCAAGTAAAACCCCGTACAAAGTAGAATTAAAAGCCGGTGAAAAGTATATGTTTTGTACATGCGGTAAGAGTAAAGTACAACCTTTTTGTGATAAAAAATCACATAAAGAAACAACTTTTGTTCCAAAAAGTTTCACTGTAGAAAAGGATGGAACTTACCATCTTTGCGGATGCAAACACTCTAAGAATCAACCTTATTGCGATGGCACACACAAACATTTATAATCGTTTTTAGTTAAAAATTAAATCCTTATTTAGGATTTATTTTTTTTAAAGAACGCTTTAATGTCCAACATCCCTAGACTAACATCCCACATTTTATCTGTAACCTCTTTTTTATAGGTTATTGGATTAGAAGTTATCGGTTCACCATGTTTGATGTATGCTCCACTTAAAGTATCAAATCGCTCATCTTTTAAGACGTTAAACATATGGATGGCTACAACCCCAGGGTGTATGCCTCTTTTAGATCGCCAGTTCCAAACAATGCTTGCAAGTTTCGAAGTGTTTTTTTGTCCAATATTGGTTCTAACTAAACCTGGATCTATCGCATATATTGGAATCTCATTGTATCTATCCTTAAATCCTTTAACAAAAAGTACGTTATATAGTTTAGATCGTTTATATGATCTTAGAATAGTATAATATGTTTTCGTTTCCAAATTATCAAAGTTAATGTTTGCTCTAAAATGAGATTGAGAGCTTACGACTAAAATTCTAGATTTTAAAGATGGTCTTAAATAATCCATTAATAAATAAGTTAATTGAACAACAGCTAAATGATTAACTGCAAAAGTTATTTCATGATATTCTTTATTGATGTGATATCCTGATGTAACTCTTCCTGCAACATGGATTAAATAGTCTATTTGATAGTTGCAATCAACAATTATTTTTATCATTTCATTAGCAACTTCTTTAACACTCATTTGATCACTTAAATCACCTTTGACAATATGTAATTTATTATCTTTGATCAAGGGATTTGCATCATTAACAAGCGCTTCGATTTTTTCATCACTTCTGCCTAGACCAATGACATTAACATCTTCTTTAAGTAGTTTTAAGACAACTTCTTTGCCAATACCTGAAGTTGCACCTGTTACGATTGCGATTTTTCTCATATAGCCTCCCATTTTTTAAAACTATATCTATATTATACATGATATGAAAAAAATTAGATGATAATATGTGTTATAATGAGGGTAACTCCTGGAGGTAAAAATGAAAAATTTAAATGTATTCTCTGAAGTCTCACCTTTAAAGAAAGTGTGTCTTCATAGGCCTGGTCTAGAATTAGAAAACTTAACCCCAAAATGGTTAAATGAACTCTTATTTGATGATATTCCATGGCTCAAGAAAGCTCAAGAGGAGCATGATAATCTAGCAAACATATTAAGGGAACAAGGTATAGAAGTTGTATATTTAGTTGATTTAGTTGTGGAGAGTTTACAACAACCAGCTATTAAAAAACAATTTATCGAACAATTCATGAAAGAATCGAATCTGATACACCACAAATCTAAACAAAAAATATATACTTATCTTAATCAAATGACCACTAAAGATATGATTCTAAAGACTATGGAAGGCATTGTTAAAACAGATTTAGTGACCTTTAGAAAACTTTCTTTAAAAGATTACATTAGAGATTATCCGTTCATGACCGATCCGATGCCGAACCTATATTTTGCAAGAGATCCTTTTACAGTCGTTTTTAATCAAGTGTCTTTAAATAAAATGTATAAAAATGCTCGTGCAAGAGAAACTATCTATGGAGAATATATCTTTAAATATCATCCCATCTACAAAGATACGATTAAACTCTATGATCGTTATGAAGATTTTTCAATCGAAGGTGGAGATATCTTAGTCTTAAGTGATAAAGTCTTAGCGGTAGGCATTTCAGAAAGATCAGAACCCGATGGCGTAGAAAATTTTGCCAAAAAAGTTTTTGAAGAAACAGATGCTGAAGTTGTTCTGGCAATAGATCTGCCTAAAAAAAGAAGTTTCATGCATCTAGATACGGTTTTAACACAAGTTGATATTGACAAATTTTTGATTCATCATGATTTTTTAGGTAAATTGAATGTTTATGAAATTTACCGTGGATCAAGAGCACATACTTTACGTATCATTCCTAAAGAGTATTCTATCAAACGTTTGTTTTCTTATCACTTAAAAATGAAAATCACCCTTATTCCTTGTGGTGGTGATAGTCCAATCGCATCTGATAGAGAACAATGGAATGATGGAGCTAACGCACTTGCGATTGCTCCAGGCGTTGTTATCGTCTATGAAAGAAATGAAATAACAAATCAATTATTAAGAGAAAATGGCATTCAAACAATCGTTATTCCTTCTAGTGAATTATCTAGAGGTAGAGGCGGTCCAAGATGTATGAGTATGCCGTTAATTAGAGAGTAAGAAAATAATGCAGCCGGTCTATAAGATCGGCTGTTTCATTAATGTAATATAGCGGTATTGATTTGTATCTAATACTTTAAATCCATTATATTTAGCAATGACTTCAAAAGTTTTAGGTGTATAAAACGTAACGTGACTTGGATCTCTAATATAAAACCAATTATAAAAGGCTTCCCTTTCTTTTGGATGAAATAACGTCATTATTGAAACTATGCCACCTGGGTATAACATCTTATAAAATTGTTTTATTGAATTTATTGGATCAAATAAATGTTCAAATACTTCTGTTGAAGTAATCAAATCATAGTGATTTAAAAACACATCTTTGTTATCCATATAAAAGTAATCATAAATACTTACCTTAAAATTGTACTTAGTTATTAAAATTTCTTTTAACACAGGGTTGGGACCACTTCCAAAATCAAGTACATTTCCCTCTTTTATAAATGGGATGATTGCACTATCAACAAAGTTCATTAAATAGTTTACATACCCCTCATTATCCATGGAGTTTTCATGATGGTCATAAACTTTTTTTTCTTCAATTGATGACATCTTATGTCTATCATCTTTGTATATAACTTCACAGTCAAGACATTCATGAAATAGCATATCAAATTTAGGGTGCACATATGTGATCATATTTTTACTACCGCATAATTTGCAAGTTTCCATTATATCTCCTTAGAATATCATTAAAATAGCATAGTAAATAATAGGAACTAAAAGTGCGGGAAGTAAGTTAGCAACCTTCACTTTTTTGATTTCCATAAAATTAATACCAATACCTATTAACAAAATACTACCTACCATCGATAAAGCACTAATCATATCTGGTGTTGCAAAATCACTTAAATATTTTGCAAGCAAAGTAATTGAACCTTGGTATAACAAAACACTGATGGCAGAGAACATAACCCCAATTCCCAAAAATGAAGCTAAGACCATCGCTGTAATAAAATCTAAAGCTGACTTAATAACCAGTGTTGTCATCCCTAATCCAAGTCCATCTTGGATTGCACCTGTAATTGCCATTGCACCTACACAAAATATTAAAGTTGCCGTTATGAAGCCCTTTGCAAGTGGTGGTAATTTATATTTCTTTTCAACTTTATAAGCAAAATCAGTTAATTTTTGATCAATATCTATCCATTCACCAATGATGACTCCAACAACTAAACTGATGATGATTAAGAGATCATTTCTAGTTGTAAATGCTCCGTTTTCGAAAACTAAAAAGTCTTTGACAAACCATCCTAGTGAGAGCGCAACTAAGCCCAATCCCAAAGTAAACATGATTGCTTTTTGAATTTTCTCTGATAATCCTTTTTTGAACAATATGCCTAGTATAGTTGCAACGATAATCGCTGCTGCGTTGATCAATGTTCCCATATTTGCCTCTCACATTTTCATATATATATAAATATGAGTCAACCAAGTTCTCTTGATTGACTCATATCATTACCAAACAAGTGGATCGTTTTTTATCTCTTTTTCATATAACTCAATAAATGCATCTTTTAATGATTTCGGTAATTTATAATCTAGGTTTTTTAAATGTTCTTTTAATTGATCCTTGTTTTTTATACCTGGTATAACTACATCTATTTCATCAAAGCTTAAGACGAATGCCATCGCATATTTCGTTAAGCAATCATCTTTTGTGAGGATTTTAAGTTTATCGATAAGACTTGCTCTTCTTTCAATTGTTTCTATATCCCATCTAGAACGAATGCCTTCAAATTCAGAATCTTTATCATACTTTCCTGTTAACCATCCTGAGTCAAGTGGAACTTTAGCAATCAATGAAATACCTTTTTCTTTTGCTTTTTTAAATAAGGGAATTGCATCTTGAAAAAAGACATTAAATAATATTTCAATTGTGTCTACCTTTAAATGATTTAAGACAGCCTCAAACTCTTCAAATGTATCTATACTCACTCCATAAGATAAAATGTAGCCTTCTTCTTTTAAGCGATCTAATTCTTCAAAGTGATCTGTTTGATGTGTTAGAATATTCATATCAGGATTATGCAACAAAACACTGTCAATGCAAGACACTTGCAATCTTTCCATTGACTCATAGATTTGTTCTTCTAGAGAAGAGACACTATAATCAACACTGCCATCAGCCATATGTCCAATCTTTGTGTTGATTATGATTTTATTTTTTTGTTCTTTACTGGCTTCTCCAATAATGAGTTCACTTGTACCCGCACCATAACCTGGTGCAGTATCAAAGAAAACGACACCTTCCTTGATCGCATTTTCTACTAAGTGGATACCATCATCAATAGACATATATCCCCAAAATTCTGTGTTCCCTAATTGCCAAGAGCCAAAGCCAAGCCTTGGTGTTACTTTTTTTGTCTGTGAAAAGGTATTATTTTTCATATAGTACCTCCCTTATAATCTAATTATATTTTATCATAATCTTTACCATATTTTAACTTAAAAAATTTTCTTTTGTTAAAAGCATGATAAAATATTTTTAAAGGGTGATCCATGTGAATATTATAGAAAAAGAGTTTAATATTTCAGCTACTAAAAATAAAAATACAATTAGGGTCTTACTTCCAGATGATTATCATCGAAAAGACACCTTTTATCCTGTTTTATACATGCACGATAGTCTAAACCTATATGAAGATAAAACCTACATCCATAAAACGTCCTGGAAAATCCATGAGACATTAAGACACCTTAAAGAAAAAAGAATGCTGACCAAAGATTTAATTATCGTTGGTATCGACAATCCTGATTTAAAGCAATTCGAATACTCTCCAGATATCTCAAAAGATTTAATGGAAAGTATGCTCAAAGTACAAATGGGTGGCCTATGTGATGTTTATGCGGAATTTCTGATGCGTACAGTGAAACCCTATATTGAAAAGAACTTTAGAGCATTAGAGGGTTATGATCATACATTTATTGCAGGAAGCTCTCTTGGCGCATATGTCTCAACCTACATAGCTGCTAAATATCCAACTAAATTTAAAAGTATTGCCTCTTTTTCTCTTATATCATGGTTTAATG
>CAYJDZ010000009.1:3113-19415 GCA_964368955.1 uncultured Mariniplasma sp. | reverse complement strand
ATTAAAAATTCTTAAACCCAATACAATTTACTGATTATTCTTCTTTTTCTAAAGTAGGTTCTTGTTTATGATTTGATGATAAAAATGTGATTCTTTCTGCAATAACTTCTAACATATTTAATTTCTTTTCTTCATCTAGTTCATATTTATACGTCTGAACTCTTGCTTTAACAGCAATCATCGTTCCTTTGAAGCAATAAGATTCAATGGCAGTTGCTAAACCCTCCCATACCGATATTTTAATAAAATCAGTGTCATAATTGCCTTCCATGTTTTTAAACCCTCTTTGGACAGCTAAAACAACATCACTTACTTTTCTACCATCTTCTAAAATTTTTGTTTCTGGATCTTTTGCTAAACGTCCAACTAATATCAATTGATTGACCATGATAACTCCTTTTTTAGTTTTAGTATACGCATGGTATCTAGATAAGCAAAATGTCAAAATTGAAATTCTGTTCATGGTTAAGCTCAGTTTTTATAGGAAATAATTGACCCATATCACTGATGATTAGCATTTGCATTAAAATATTTAAAAAAAAGGCTATATTTTAGCCTTTTTATAAATTACAGTTGAAATCAATCGTTTTTGAATTCTTTTTAATGCATCTGTCATATCCGTATAAGAAACATTATTCATCATCTCAACAACATCAAATAAAGACATGTTTTGGTGATAATACTTTCCATAAAGATAAGTTTTAGTTTCAATACTGTTTAAAGCGAAGATAAATTGTCCCAAATAGACTTTTTTATATCTTAGAAAATCAGCTTCATTTAAATCATGGTAAGCACCTTGAGTTAAATACTCAACCAACCTTTTAATCAAAGTGTTAATCTTTTTACTCTCAGCATAAATCGTTATATTTTCAGCTTTTTTCTCAAAAGTTGTATTCACAAAAAAACTTTGATTGATTAATTGTTCTTTAAGAAGTTCTTCATACATTTTTGACGAGGATCCTAAAAGCATGTTTAAACACATGCTCATGACCATTTCTCTTCTAACTAAATCCTTACCAAAACGCCCAGTTGAGATTAGCTTGACACCCATCATCATTTTATTGATTTGAACATCATCTTCAAATTTTTCGATTTTTTTAACTAATTTATTAGATTCCTTTGATATATGGATGCTTGGTTTACGATAACTCAGTTTTTTTTGATCATAGGCTTTAAAAAACGTCTTCAAAGCTTTCATATCAATTTTTCCTGAAATCGTTAATAATCGTTGATTTGGAGCATAAAAATGTGTATAAATATTATTTAATAATTCTTTATCAACTAATTGAATCGACTCTACTGTGCCACCAATATCATGCTTAATCGCATGATGATGATACATATTTTCCATCAATTGATTTTGCATCTTAGAAACCTGATCATCTAAATACATCTTTAACTCTTCTGCGATAATATCTTTTTCTTGATCGATATTCTCCTTAGTGAAATAAGGTGTGTCTAGCATATTTAGGAGATGCGTTAAAGCTGGAATCACATTTTCTGTCGCAGAAAATAAGTAAGATGTTTGGTTATAAGATGTCATAGCGTTTGCATCAACACCTAAATTAGAAAACTTAGCAAATGCGTCACCATCTGGCATCGCAAATATCTTATGTTCCATAAAGTGAGCCGTTCCTGCTGGGCTAGTGTAGATTTTTTGGTCAACCTTATACTCTAGATCTAGTGATCCATAGGGAATAGAAAGTTCGACGTATGTTGTATAAAATGGATCTTCTTTTGGAAGTATATGAACTTGCATCCCATTTTTTAACTTTAAAATATAGACATGTTCATTAAACTCTTCGATATATTTATGTATCATTGAATGCCTCCATAAAGCGCATATGTCGTGTCTAAAGAAATCATTTCCATAACTTTGTTGACTTGATCAAGAGTAACTTCTTCGATTCTAATCAATCTTTGTTCGATTGTCATATCAGTCTTTAAAATTAATCTAATAAATGCACTTCTTGTCAAATATGATTGATGATCAAGACTGCTTTTGATTTGATGCGTAATAAATGATTTAGCATGTTTCAATTCGTCTTCGCTAATAGAGTTAACTTTAAAATCTTCAACTAATTTTTTAATTTCTGCTAGTGCGTAATCTTTCTTATCTTTTGCCACACCACTTGATATAACACAAACGCCTTTATAAAAATCATAGTTAGACGAAACATCGTAACAAAGTCCTTGTTTCTCTCTAATTTCTCTAAATAATCTTGATTCGGGGTAACCCCCTAAAATAACATCAAAACAAAGTGCCGCTTCATAAAGCTCATCATATCTAAAAACAGGCATGATATAGCCAAGTTTTAATATCGCTTGATTCATTTTTGTAATTTCTTCTTTGTGAACAGTTTTTCTAGGTTCTCTAAAACTTAGTTCTGCTTGATAATTATGTGTATGTTCTTCAATTTTTAGATTTGACTTTATATGGTCAAAATGATTTTCAACATGCCCATTAACGATAACCTTGATATCTTGCTTGAAAAAATAATTGATGTAATAATTTTTTATATCATCTAAAGTAACTTTTTTGATATCTCTTAATGATCCAGAAAGTGGGTCAGCATACAAATCTTTTTCAAAAAAGATTTTATTAAACTCGAAATTCGCATAGACACGTCTATTATCTTTTAAAGACTCCCACTGCTCAATGAGTAGCCTTTTTTCTTCCTCAAATATTTCTTCATTAAAGTATTCTCGCTCATAAAAGACATCATTTAGTAGCTCAATACCCATATTTAATAGATTTTCATCCTTGACAATTAAAGGATCTACCATTGTAAAAACGATAGACAGCACATTTAAGTTGGCATGCCGCTCTATTCTTGAACTAAGGTTTGCACCGTATAAATCTTCTAACCTTTTATGCATCAATAATTTAGTAGGATACTTTTTTGTATGAGATGTAAGTAGTTTTGACAATAAAAAACGATACACGCGTGTATCTTTGTTATCTATGTCTGTAAAAAACAACGCGAATTGTATCGTTTTAAATCCATTATTAATTTCTATCATTAGATACTATTTAATGCAACTTCCATCATTTTTGTAAAAGCTTGTTGACGTTCTTGAGCAGTTGTTTTTTCATGTGTAACAAGAGAATCAGATATCGTAAGTAAGCAAGCAGCTTTTTTCTTTAATGCTTTTGCATTAGCAAATAAGGCAAATGATTCCATTTCTACTGCTTGTGCACCAAAGTTTTTATAAATGTCTTTATACTCTTCGAAATTTATGCGATAAAAAACATCTGATGAATGGATTGTAGCAAGTTTAACTGGAATATTTAATTTTTCAGCTGTTTTTAAAATTTTGTTGTTTAGTGGTTTAGATGCGCCAAGTAGTTTTCTACTTGATACACCCATCGTTTTAGCGTATGATGACTCAGAATATGCTTTATCAACTAATAAAACATCGTAAAGTTTCAAATCAGGACTATAAGCACCAGCTGAACCAATACGAATAATTTTTTCTACGTCATATAAGCTATATAACTCATAACTATAAATGCCGATACTAGGCATACCCATACCTGAACCCATTACTGTTACTTTTTTCTTTCCATAATATCCTGTGTACCCAAACATGTTTCTGACACTGTTAATTTGAACAACATTTGTCAAAAAAGTTTCAGCTATAAATTTAGCTCTCAAAGGATCACCTGGCATTAAAACGGTTTTTGCGATTAAATCTTTATTCTCTAGATCAATATGTGGTGTTGGAATCATTTTCATCTCTCCTTTTATTTACAATATCTACACCATTTGAAGTCCCAATTCTTGAAGCACCAGCTTCAATCATTTTTTGAGCATCTTCAAAGGTTCTAACCCCGCCACTTGCCTTAACAAGGGCTTTATCTTTAACCGTTTCTTTCATTAATTTAACGTGTTCAACGGTTGCTCCACCTGTTCCAAATCCTGTAGATGTTTTAACAAATGATGCTTTTGCTTCAACTGCTAACTCACAAACTTTTACGATTTCTTCATTTGTTAAATAGCATGTTTCAATGATGACTTTAACAACTCTTCCATCAGCATTTTCAACAACTCCTTTAATCTCATCTAAGATTAAATGATAATCTTTCGCCTTTAGAGCACTTACATTGATGACCATATCAATTTCATCAGCGCCATCATTAACAGCTTCTAAAGTTTCATAAGCCTTAACAAGTTTGTGGTGAGTACCATGGGGAAAACCGATAACTGTACATACTAAAACATCTGTTTTCTTTAATTTGTGCTTTGCATATTTAACCCAAATTGGGTTAATACAAACACTCTTAAAGTCATAAGTTTTAGCTTCTTCAATGAGTTGATCAATTTGTGCTTTAGAAACATTAGCACCTAATTTTGTATGATCAATGTATTTATTAAGTTTCATTTACTAATTCTCCTTTTGAAATTTTATTTTTAATTAAATGGGTAAACATGGAAACCAAAATACCCATCATAAATGTCATCACGAGTGTAAAAACGTGTACTTGCTCAAATAGACTTTTTGTAATTAATCCAAGAATAACTGCAAATATCAAAAAACTGCCTTCGATAATTATTTTTGAAATTGAAATACTATGGATTTTATCATTAATAACAAGCATTAGCCTTTCATAAGGCGATGCAGGCAGTCCAGTTAAAATGGTTATTGAAACTCCAAATGCACAAAGTAACATACCAAATGTCGCAAGCAAAATCCTGATTAACATGATTGAGAAAAACGAATCCGGAATCACGTTAAATACTAACATCCACATATCGACAAACACACCAACAACAAGTAAGAAAACTGCACTAATCATCATATTCTTCTTTTTATTCAAAAGATATGTAAGAAAAGTCACAACAAGCCCTGTTCCTATAATTACCATTCCTAAAGTGATATTTGCACTTATTTCTAATGTTATTTTATGTAGAAAATAATTAAATGCATCAATAGGTGATGCCCCTAATTTTGATGTAATGATATTTGCTATCCCTAATGCGATAATAATGAAACCTAAAGTATGCAAAACTACTTTTTTAAAATTAGTCATTTCTACCTCTTTTATAAATCTAATAAATGTTTCATGTCCTCTTTTTCAAAAGTGTGAGCTACCTTATCAAATTTTGTCTTTTTCATGAGTTTATGTGCTTTTTTCAAGAATTTTTTCGATAATACTTTTGTTCCTTTAATAAAACCTGGAACATCTATTAAGCAATCATTTAATGTTGCTAATACTTGTGTTGCACTAAATACTTTAATGTCTTCACCCATACGATAAAATATATAATCAATATAAGGTGGAAACACAGTTAATGTTTGTTCTTTAAACTCGATACCAATAATTAATTGCTTTTGTTCTGTTTTTAAGAAATGATAGGAAGGCACATATGTATCTAAGTCTTGATAATACTTTTCCAAATCACTTAAATCATCAATATATCGATAAATAGCATTTAATTTATCTGTATTTAATACAAAATAGCTACTTAAAATGACAGGATTCTTTTCGAAATAGGCTTCTTTAAGCATATGATACACTTTTTGAACGACTTCCATCTTAAATGGAAGCACATCTTCAAACATTTCATTATAGATGTGAAAATTAAAATGATCACATATATTTTTAACAAGTTCGAAAAGTTGATTTGCGATGTAATTTGGTATCAACAAAGACATTTCTAAATGAAAATTCAAGTCAAGAAATTTAGGGCTTAAGCGATAAATATCAGGCACTTGTGTTTTTGGTGTAATTAGGAAACGTGCTTTATGTCCAAGTCTAGGATGCACATACAAAAGACGAACACTTTCGTTATCCATTTCAACTTTAAATCCTTCAATATCTTCAAAATATGCAATTAAAGCTTCTAAATCAATTTTACGTGTTTTTTCTTTAAAAAAATGTATATGAAACTGAGCCATAGCTACACCACCCTTTTCGACTTTAGTTTATCATAAAGACCAAGAATTGACAATCTTTATTCTATACTCATAATTTCTTTAATTCGTTTATAATCTGTTCGATCTATCTTCAAAGGTGTAATAGAAATATAGCCTTCATCATAGGCAGTAACGTCGCTATCTGGTTGTTCTTGATAGTTTATAATACTACCCTTAATATGGAAAATATCTGGCTTTTCTGATTTAACAAATTCTGCATGCTGCAATCTTAACCCTTGGCATGTTATTTTAACACCTTTAGGTCTTGCATATGTCTCTTTAGGAAAATTAATATTTAATATTGAATCTCCTTGATAAATCTTCGTTTCTAATATTTCATCAAATAATTTAATTGTTTCATCATATAAGTAGGCTAATCTCGTGTGAGGTGCTGAGATTGCAATCGCATCTATACCTAAAATTTTGGCTTCTAATGCCGCTGCAACTGTACCTGAATATAAAATATCTTTAGCGATATTTGCACCATAATTGATGCCTGATACGACTAAGTCAAAGTCTATATCAAATACTTTCAATCCTAATCTGACGGCATCAGCAGGTGTGCCGTCTACAACAAGTGTTGCACTTGAGCCAAATAGTGGTTCAGTGACAAAAGTTTCAATCCGATTTTTAATGGTAATCGCATGTGACTTCGCACTTTGATGTGTTTTGGGAGCTGAAACATAAACATTACCAAAAGGCGCTAGAGATCTAACTAAGATTCCTAATCCTTCTGCTTGATATCCATCATCATTAACTACTAATATATTCATCTTTATTACCCCTTAACGATTTTATCGCAACGATCGCAAAGTCCATTTTCATGAACGTGATCGACAACGTTCCAACAACGGTCACATGTAATACCATCTGCAAGTGTGACTTCAATTTCTAGTTTTTTGCCTACAATAATATGTGCTTTTGAAACAATAAAGACTTGGTGGGCATTAAAATCTAGTAAGTCAATCGCATCTTTTTGTTTTTGTGTAACAATCATATCTAATCTAGCTTGTAATGATTTACCAATAATCTTCTTTTCTCTTGCTTCTTCTAATTTCTTTAAGGCAAGATTTCTTACTGAATCTAGAACATCAAATGCTTCTAGTAATTCTTTTTCATTTACATCATAGATTTTAGGCATATGTTCTAAATAAATGTTTTCTAATTTTTCTCCAGGCAAATAAGCATAAGCCTCATGAGTTGTATGTGGAATGATTGGTGTTAATAGTTTAAGCATACCAGATATTGAATCAAAGAGTGTTGATTGAACACTTCTTCTGATATTTCCATTTGTTTTTTCAATATATAAAATATCTTTGGTGTAATCTAGATAAAATGCACTAAGTTCATTGGTCATAAATGAAACAATACCTCTATAAACTCTATCAAATTGATAGTTTTCATATGCATCTAACATCTGATTTGATAATTCTCTATATTTAAGAGTCATCACTTTATTAAGTTGCCCTCTATCTTCAAAATTAACATAATCAGTTTGAGGATCAAAATCACTTAAATTACCTAAAACAAAGCGAATCGTATTTCTGATCTTGCGATATCCTTCAGCGATTTGAGTCATCATATCGTTAGAGATTCTAACATCTGATTGATAATCAACAGATGCTACCCAAAGTCTTAATAGATCAGCTCCTTGTTGCTTCATAATTTTATTTGGATCAACAGTATTTCCTAATGATTTACTCATCTTTCTACCATTAGCATCAAGGACAAACCCATGAGATACAACACGCTTATAAGGAGATTTACCATAAGCAGCAACACCTGTGGTTAAGCTTGAATTAAACCATCCTCTGTATTGGTCAGATCCCTCTAAGTATAGATCAGCAGGATATGATAAATTGTTTGCTTCTAGGACAGTGTGAGATGTCCCTGAATCAAACCAAACGTCCATCGTATCGGTTTCTTTTCTAAATAGGTTATTTGGGCTTCCTTTATGTGTATAACCTTTAGGAAGTAAATCTTTTGCTTCTTTTTCATACCAAACATTTGACCCAAATAAATTAAATTGTTCAGCAATATGATCTAAAACATCTTTATCTAGGATAGGTTCATCATTTTCAGTATAAAAAACAGGAATTGGAACACCCCAAGCTCTTTGTCTTGAAATACACCAGTCTTCTCTATTTGCGATCATATTAGATATTCTAAGTTCACCCCATAAAGGCAACCATTTAACTTTTTTGACTTCGTCTAAAAGTTCAATTTTAATTTTGTCAATACTTGCAAACCATTGAGGAGTTGCTCTAAAAATAACAGGTTTTCTGGTTCTCCAGTCATGTGGATATGAATGGGTAAATTTAGAAGATTTGAGTAAAACACCTAGTTCCTCTAATGTTTTTACAACATTTTCATTAGCAACTTCGTAATACTGACCTTTAAAAGGACCCGCTTCTTCTGTCATAAAGCCATTGTCATCAACTGGACATAAAATGTCTAGTTGGTACTGTTTTCCAATGCGGTAATCATCTTCCCCGTGTCCAGGTGCTGTATGAACTAAACCAGTACCATCGGTATCAGTAACATGATCTCCATTAATGATTGGTGAGATTCTATCATAAATTGGATGCTTATAGGTTTCTAATTCAAGGTCACTACCTTTATATACTTTTAATACCTCTACTTTTTCAAATCCTAATTCTTTAGAGACTTGTTCTAGAAGCGTTTCAGTTACTATATATTTTTTTCCATTAGTCTTAAATAAAACATAATTAAATCTTGGATGAACTGAAATTGCTAAATTTGCAGGAATTGTCCATGGTGTTGTTGTCCAGATAAGATAAGATGCATCTTTTAAATCTGGATCTTTTGAGACTGCTGGAAAAGCGACATAAATTGAAATGGAGACTTTATCTAGATATTCAATTTCTGCTTCAGCTAGTGCAGTTTCACTTGATGGTGACCAGTATACAGGCTTTAACCCTTTATAGACCAAGCCTTTTTCTACCATTTTTGCGAATATTGATATTTGTCTTGCTTCAAATTCTTTGGTTAAAGTTACGTATGGACGATTCCAATCGCCTAAAATACCAAGACGGATAAATTGTTCTTTTTGTTTTTCAACTTGCTCTAAAGCATATTGATAGCATACTTTTCTATATTCTACTAATGACATCTCTTTTCGGTTTACACCTTTTTTAGTCACAGCTGTTTCAATAGGCAAACCATGTGTATCCCATCCTGGAATATAAGGGACATAATTGCCCTTCATGGTTTGATAACGCAAAACAAAATCCTTTAAGACCTTATTTAATGCATGCCCAATATGAATATCTCCGTTTGCATAGGGTGGCCCGTCGTGCAAAATAAATGAAGGGTTATTCTTATTTTGTTCTAAAACCTTTTGATAAAGGTTCATATTTTCCCATTCTTTTTGAAATTCTAATTCTTTAGTGCCTAAATTCCCACGCATTGGAAAATCTGTTTTAGGCATACTTAATGTATCTTTATAATCCATTTTTAAATCACTCCTTATATATAAAAATATTCGTCCTTATCTCTAAGGACGAAATACAATTCCGCGGTACCACCTTAGTTCTAGATATAAATCTAGCACTTAGTTTATATTGTCTTGCTCCAAAATGATACGAATTTATGTGTTTGTTATTAGGCTTACACCATCCCTAATTCGCTTTAAACCTTAACATAAATCATGTGTTTTTATCGATGCAAGTATTTAATTATTCTACGATATCTTTTAAAAACTCTTCCATTGAACCATCTTCATAAACATCTTTATTTGCAAACATAAAAACTTTTTCTTGAATGGTAACTATTTGTCCTTTTATTGCGTAGATAACGCCAGAAAAAAATGCCATGACTTTATTTGCTTGATCAATGTTTAAAAGTTCAAAATTCAAAATAAGTGGGCTTCCTTCAGTCATTTGATCAACTAGATTAACCAAATAATCATCTTGATCTGATTCTAATTTCTCGAATACAATGCGTTCATATGTTGACTCTTTAGCATCATTTTTTAATTGTTTATCGTTCTTGTCACTTTTTCTAAAAAGTCCCATAAATCCTCCTAGTCTAACAGCTCATAAAACTTTCTACCAATTCTTAAATGAGTCGCATGATGTTTAATCGCTAATTCATAATCGTTGGTCATCCCCATTGATAACAGTGGAAGTTTATATGCTTTTGATAAATCATATAATTTTTTAAAGGCAACTTCTGTCGAAACTAAGTCATCGTCTTTGCCCATTGTCATAAATCCGACTAATTCTATTTTATCATATTTTTTAATATCTAATAGGAATTGAGGCAATTTATCGACATATATGCCACTTTTTTGTGATTCTTCAGTTAAGTTCATTTGAATTAAGCATTTTACTTTATGATTTGCATACTTTTGAATCTCTTTTGCTAGAGTTACTCTATCTAATGTGTGTAGATAGTCAATTTCATTGATCATCTCTTTGACTTTGTTAGATTGCAAGTGACCAATGAAGTGCCATTTAATGTCTAAATCTTTGAGATCATTCATTTTTTCTAGCATCAATTGAACTCTATTTTCACCAAAATCATGATATCCTTTTTGATAAATAACTTTTAACTGTAGAGCATCAAAATATTTAGAAGCACAGATGATTGTGCCCTCATAATCTTTGATCATACGTTGAATCTAAATAGCATGATGTCCCCATCTTTAACAACATACTCTTTACCCTCTAAGCGAACTCTGCCAGCTTCTTTAGCTTTTTGAGGTGTTTGATAGGTAAGTAGGTCGTCGTAAGCTAGAGTTTCCGCTTTAATAAATCCTCTTTCAAAATCACTATGAATGATTCCTGCACACTCTGGTGCTTTCATACCTTGTTTAAAAGTCCATGCTCTTACCTCAGGTTCTCCTGCTGTAAAATATGTTTTTAAACCTAGAAGTTCATAACTTTTTTCAATGACTTCATTTAGTCCAGATTTTTTTAATCCATATGCTTCTAAAAAACTTAATTGTTCTTCATTACTTAAAGATGAAATTTCCATTTCAACTTGTGCAGAGATTAAAACCACTTCAGTATTTTCTTTTTTTGCAAAATCTAAGATATTTTGATAATGATGATTTGCAGAAGGATCAATTAAATCTTCCTCAGCAACATTAGCGATATAAATCATTGCTTTCATAGATAAAAGATTAAAGCTTTTAACAATCTTTTTTTCTTCTTCTTCAAAATCAAGGGTTCTAGGACTAATGTTTTGGTCGAGAACTTCTTTAATTCTAACTAAAATATCATGTTCTAAAATAGCTTCTTTAAGTTTTGCTTTTGCTTTCTTTTCAAGTCTATTGATTCTTTTATCAACAACTTCTAAGTCAGCAAGATTAAGTTCTAGTTTTATCGTTTCAATATCTCTAACAGGATCAACTTTGCCTTCAACATGGGTAATGTTTTCATCATCAAAACAACGCACAACTTGACATATCGCGTCTACTTCTCTGATATGACTTAAAAATTGGTTCCCTAATCCTTCACCTTTTGACGCACCTTTAACTAAACCTGCGATATCGATAAATTCATAAGCAGTTGGAACCACTTTTTTTGGTTTATATATTCTTTCTAATACATCTAGTCTTGCATCTTGCACATAAACGACCCCAACATTTGGGTCAATTGTTGCAAACGGATAGTTTGCAGCAAGTGCTTCAGCTTTCGTAATTGCATTAAATAATGTTGATTTACCAACATTTGGTAAACCGACAATGCCAGCTTTTAACATTTAAATTCCTCTTTTCAGTAAAAAAGGCGTATCGCCTTTTTAAAATTTAGACTTTTTAACTAACCATGAAGGAAGATTTCGTTTATTTCCTTCTTTAACACCTTGTGTCATCTCATGGTCGTCATCTTTTTTACGAACCAAGCCTTCATCGGTAATTTGAAGTTGACCTGTAGTCGTTTTATTAAATATTTCTTGTGCAAGATTTTCTATAGTTGACCCTTTAGCTTTTAACTCATAGCCAGTGGCAATTACTGTGACGATCATCTCATCATCTAAGTCTTCATTGACAGTCGTTCCATAAATGATATTTAGATCGCGATCGGTTGCATTTCTAATTTCTAATAATGCTTGTTCGGTTTCAATTAATGTAATATTTGTACCTGAAGTAATATTAACGATTGCATCAGTTGCGCCATCAATAGATACTTCTAATAATTTAGAGTGAATTGCTTTTCTTGCGGCTTCTATCGCACGATCTTCACCAGATGCAATACCAATACCCATTAAAGCAGTCCCTTTATTTTCCATAACAGTCTTAACGTCAGCGAAATCCACGTTGATTAATCCAGGAATTGCAATGATTTCAGCAATGCCTTGAACACCTTGACGAAGGACATTATCAGATTCTCTAAATGCATCTAAAAGTTGTGTTGTTGGACCGGATATAGCGAGCAGTCTTTCATTAGGAACAATGATTAAAGTATCCACGTGAGGTTTTAATTCTTCAAGTCCATAAATAGCTGCTTGCATTCTTGCAGGTCCTTCAAAAGCAAACGGTTTGGTCACAATACCAATGGTTAAGCAACCCATCTCTTTCGCTTTTTTAGCGATCACAGGAGCCGCTCCGGTTCCAGTTCCGCCACCCATACCAGCTGTAATAAAGACCATGTCTGCATCTTTTAAAACATCTTCTATTTCATCAATAGATTCTAGTGCTGCTTCTTTTCCAACTTCTGATTTTGCACCAGCACCTAATCCTCTAGTTAAATATTTTCCAAGTTGGACGCGAGTTTCCGCTTTCGATACTTTTAAAACTTGAGCATCTGTGTTCATCGCAACAAAAACAACGCCTTTAACGTCATTCTCAATCATACGATTAATTGCATTTCCTCCGCCACCACCAACGCCAATGACTTTAATGATTGGTTTTTGATTAAAATTATCTGATTCTCCGAATACCATAGGTATCATCCTTCCTAGTTACTAATTCTATTTTACACGATTTATCTTTATAAATAAAGGTTATTATTTCGTTTTAAAGTAATTTGTATGTTTCTTCATTTCTTGTTTATAATCTAGAAGTCTATCTTCTTTGATTGCCTGTCTGATTTCAGCCATTAAATGTTTTAAATAAGCCAAATTTTGGTATGTCACTAGACGCATCCCTAAAATCTCATTGCCTTTAAATAGATGTCTAATATAGCTTTTTGTATATTTTGAAACATGAGTTTTTAAGTTTGGGTCAAGTTCAGTCATATCTTTTTCATAATTTGCATTTTTAATGACAACTTTTCCATGTGTAGTTAATGCTGTGCCATGTCTAGCGATTCTTGTCGGTAGGACACAGTCAAACATATCAATACCATGGATCACATTTTCGATTAAATCATCTGGTGCACCAACACCCATTAAATATCTTGGTTTATCAAAAGGTAGAATTGGATTTAGAAACTCTGTGATTTCATACATTTCCGCTTTTGTTTCACCTACAGATAATCCTCCAATAGAGTATCCTGGAAAATCCATCTTCATTAATTCTTCAGCGCTATGTTTTCTTAAGTCATGGTCGAGTCCGCCTTGAACGATTCCAAATAATGCTTGGTCTGTTGAAAGTGCATCTTTTCCACGTTTTGCCCATCTTAAGGTTCTTTCTACAGAATCTTTCATATATTCATGAGTTGCATAAGGTGGTGGACATTCATCAAAACTCATGATGATATCTGCTCCTAGTTTTTCTTGAATCTTGATTGAGTCTTCAGGCGACATAAAAAGTGCTGAACCATTTTTATGATGTTTAAAATGTACGCCTTCTTCAACAATTTTTCTCATATCTGTTAAAGAAAATACTTGAAAACCGCCACTATCCGTTAAAAGGGCACCATCCCATTGCATAAATCCACGAATGCCACCATGATCTTTAACAATATCTGCTCCAGGTTGAAGCCATAGATGATAAGTGTTACTTAATATAAGACCTTCAGAGACTTCTTTAATCTCTTCAGGAGTCAATGTCTTAACAGTTGCTTGTGTGCCTACTGGCATAAAAAAAGGTGTCTCAAATACACCATGTGGTGTTGTGAGTCTTCCTAGTCTTGCCCCTGATTGTTTACATACATGTAATACTTCAAATTTTATACTCATTTCTATTCATCCTCGCTCTTGATATTATATCATAGTTTTGATACAATGTTAACGTTAGTAAAAGATTAGCTGTACCCTAGGAAACCAGCTAAAAAAAACAGGGAGTCATATGATGCAAACATTTACGATTAAAGATTTTGTTAAGCAATCAACGATTGCTTCAATATATGTTGTTTTAGTAATTATTTTTCAATTTTTAAGCTTTGAAACTTTACAGTTTAGAATTGCAGAGTTTCTACTTATTTTAATATTTTTTGATAAAAAGAGTTTTGTGGGTTTAACCATCGGTACATTTATTGCCAATTACCTCATGAGTCCTTATGGTCTAGGTGATGCACTTCTTGGCACACTTGCTACTGTGATTGCTTTAGTCTTGATGTTAATTTTAAAAAAACGTGTCAAACTAGCACTTATCCTTCCAGCTTTATCTAATGCCATTATTATTGGACTCATGATATCTTATATGAATAGCATACCGTTTATCTCAATTGCGATATGGGTATTTATTGGTGAAGCCTTAGTGATGTATGTTGTAGGGTTACCAATCTATATTTATTTAAATCAAAACCAACACTTTAAAGAAATGATGAGCAGTTAAAACCTACTCATCAATTCTTTTTATAAGGTTCAAATTTAATAAAATGATCATACTTCTCATTTTTTCTTAGAATTGCTTGATTCAAATATGAATGATGAATGCCACCTGGTTCATATTGACATTCTAGCGTAAATGAACTGTGGAATGCTTCTTTTTCAAATGGTCCTTCTAAATCAATATGAGCAGGAAAATTATGCGTATATAAGACAACTGCTGGATAAGATGTGTATAAATTAAGTCCAATCTTTGATTTTGGCTCAAAAATGGTTGCTTTTGGACTAGTAATGTTAGAATCATCTAAAAACAATGTATGATCAAATCCTTTAAATGATGTGTTTTTCATCAAATCTATTTGTTTTTTAAATGTGGTTGTTTTAGAGAAATCAAAAGGTGTCCCAATGACATCTTTTTTTCCTTTAATCATATAATTATCATCAATATCAAGATAGGTTGAAGCATTAATACTTACTTGATGATCATTAATTGTTTTATCATTTTGGTTTAGATTAAAGTATGCATGATTTGTTATATTACATAAAGTATCTTTAGTAGAAATAGCTTCATGCTTAATTAAAAGGGATCCATCTAGGTTTAATTGATAGGTTACATCAAGGGTCAGTTTACCTGGAAAACCTTCTTCTAAATCTTTTGATATATACTGAAGTGTGACTAAGACATGAGTGTCAGTTTTTTCAATATGAAAGACTTTAAAATTTTTTGTTGAAAAGCCATGTCTACCGCCATGTAGCTGTGTATTTAAAGACCCGAAAGCATCTATTTTATATGTTTTATCATCAATTTTAAAACTTGGGGTAACTAGTCTTCCACTGGTTCTACCTATGGTCTTACCGTAGTATGAGTCATCATCATTATAATCACTGATGGTTTTAGGTTTAATTATGATGTTCTGGTTTTGATACTTGTATTGATATAGACCAGCACCATAAGAAATGATGGTAATTTCTGCTTGATCATTAGTTAATGTGATGACATCTAATAAACCTTTATTTGTGTTTTCTTTGATGATTAAGATTTCATTCATTATTTTTCACCCTTTCTCATTTTATTTTTCTATGAGCGATTGCCATTGGCAAGTTTTGGAGCTCATCTTTTGTCGCTTGAATCCACTGTTTATCTACGCCTCTAATTAGAGAGACTTCGTAAACATCCATATACCAGACTTGATGGGTAAAAACATGCTTATATGTTTTTTCCTGGCTTAAAACATTGATATATATGTCTTTTTCTTCTATAAGCGATATCACATTTCGAATGGATTCACTTTCGAATTGAGGATATTCATACATCCCTTCAAGAAGATTTTCTGTTCTTTTTCTTAAATAGATATTTCCATTTTTATCTCTGATTTTCAAAGTTATATAATGAAATTCTACCTTATCTTTTAATTTTGATAAAAAAGGAAGCTCAACTTGAATATTTAATTCATAAGCGATGCAATGCTCATTTAATGGACATTGTTCGCATTTTGGATTTTTGGGTCTACAAACAGTTGCCCCTAACTCCATCATTGCTTGTGTATAGACTTTTGGTGTCGCATGATTGATATAGTCTTGATTGATGATATCTAGATTTTTTCTATTTTTTTCAATTCTAAAATCATCTTTTAAATTTAAATATCTAGCTAAAACTCTAATCACATTTCCATCTAACGCACTATACGGTTTATTGTA
>CAYJDZ010000009.1:0-3013 GCA_964368955.1 uncultured Mariniplasma sp. | reverse complement strand
ATCTAGCTAAAACTCTAATCACATTTCCATCTAACGCACTATACGGTTTATTGTAGGCAATTGACATAATTGCTCCTGCTGTATATTTGCCAATCCCAGGTAGGGAGATTACTTGTTCGTATTGATTAGGAAATTTAGATGCATATAGGTCAACAATTTGTTTAGCTGCTTGATGCATATATTTAAATCGTCTATAATAGCCTAATCCTTCAACATCTTTTTTTAAGGATTGTTCATCTGCTTTAGCCAGAGTTTCTACATTAGGATACTTATTAATAAATTTTTCAAAAAAAGGCAAGACCGTCTCAACTTGAGTTTGTTGAAGCATGATCTCACTTATCCATATTTTATAAGGATCATTTGTTTGTCTAAATAGGAGTTTTCGGTGATTTTTTTCATACCATTGTTCTAATCTTTTAATATCCATTATAAGTCTATTTCTCTAACACCACAATGCTCAATCACATCATCAAAACGGGTTAGGGAAGACATCACGATACCATGACATACAACAATCACCTTTTTGTAGTTTTTATATTTTAATAACGTTAAATGAACTCTCTTTTTTAAATCTTCATAAGCTTCCCAGCGATATTGATGCCCTAGATTTCTTTTGCCTTCAGATTCAAAGTATTCTTGAAGTGCGCCACTAACTTCATAATCATAAATAAATTTCGTATCCGGCATCCATTCGTGGATGTCATTTTCAACAACTAATTTAATTCCTGTTTCTCTTGATATAATCGCAGCTGTTTGAAGTGCTCTCGTATAAGGTGATGAAATGATAATCTCTGCATCTTTTAATAATGGATCTTTAGCTCTTGCTTCTGCTTGAGCAATTCCGTTTTCTGTTAGTTTTCCAAATTCATATCCTAAACCAACATAGCCTCTATCGATAACTTCATCATATCTTGGTTCTCCATGTCTAATTAATATAAAATGTGTTGCCATATTATCACCCTTTCAAAGTCATTATATCACAAAGAAAAACCGCAATATTGTTTTCACATAATTTAATAAATAACTAGCATGAACAAAGAGATTTTCACAAAGCACTTACCACCTTCAAAGGATGTAAAAATGTTATACTATCAATGATAAAAATAAAGGAGAATTATATATATGTCAGAATTATTAAAAAGAAGATCGATTAGAAAATATGATCCAAGTGTTAAAATTACAAAAGATAAAATGATTGAGATGTTAAAAGAAGCAACACGTGCACCATCTTCTATGAATATGCAATCTTGGAGATTCTTTATTGTTGAATCTATCGAAGCAAAAGAAAAACTAAGACCCATTTTATTTGGTAATCAACTGCAGCTAGAAACTTCAGCTGCAATGATTTGTATTTTTACAGATTTAAAAAAATTTGGATACGCAGAAAAAATATATGATCTTGCAGTTTCAAAAGATTTAATGCCTTTAGATGTAAAAGAAAAGCAATTACGAGGCATTTCAAACATGATCGATAATATCAGTGAAATCTCGATAGAAAAAACAGGATGGCTAGATGCAGGATTAGTATCTATGCAATTAATGCATGTTGCAAGAACTCATGGTTATGATACTTGCCCTATTGGTGGATTCAAGCATGAAGAAATCGCAGATGCACTATCTATTGATAAAAAAAGATATAAACCTGTCATGATTTTATCGATTGGAAAAAAAGCTGAAGATGGGTATCCATCAGTTAGACTAGATCCAAAAGATATCACAACCTGGTTATAATAAAAGGGCCCAATTGGGCCCTTTTTTGTATGTTAGCATCAAATATTTTTTTATGGCTTTCTAAACCTAAATAAGGCTAATGATAGGTTAATGACCCACGTCAAAACATAGATAATAATGATGATAACTTTATCATCAAAAGAATCAAAAATACTGAAAAAGAGAACCGCTAGAAATATTGTCCACACTAATAAATAGATCATGATTTGTTTTCTAGTGTTTTTAAAAAGGAATGCTTCTTTTATTTTTTCAAACATCATAAGCCTCATTTCTTCTCTATTTTAAATGTCATATTGTGATAAAATCTGTGCTGGAGTTTTTCTTAATAAGAGATAAACAGGAAGTATGCCTGCTAGAATATTAATCACATAAGCGATGAGTAATCCTAGTATAAATGTAAGTGGGTTGACTAAAAATAAATTAAACTCTCCAATAAAACCGCTTGCAATTTTAGATAAACCCAAAGATGCGAGTGAATATCCTACAAAGGTTGTAATCGTAGTTAACACAAATATTTCAACTAGAAACGATACGAAAATGTCGTTTTTCTTTACACCTAAAGCTCTAAAAACTGATACTTCATATATTCTAGAAATTAAACTAGAACGAATAACAAAGTAGAATCCAACCATCGCAAATCCGATTAACACAGCTGATGTTGAAAGTGTTGGTAGAATGACTTCTGCACGTCTTGATTTTGCTTCTTCGATAGCTAATTGATAAATATCATCAATTGTATAATTGGTTAATGAATCATCAAGCTCTTTAGCTAAAAGAACACTTCTATTCGAATATATATGAATGTAATTAGTTTCTCCACTTTCTATTCTCATGCGTTCTAAATCTTCATCTCTAGCTACATAATAATAATTGTCATTGTCGCTTATAACTCCAGCTATTTTATAAGGAAAATTAAACACCGTTTTTGGATAACTTCCTCCATAGTTGTTATTTCCATATAACGATTGGTACATGATTTCAGTTATGATGACTTCATCCTTTAATGGTGCTACACCAGCAATTAGGGTATCTGTGAAATAACTGTAGGGAAGCTTTGGCGTAGAAGCATTCAAACTTGTATATAGGTTTGCGAGTTCTTTTGACATATAAACAAGTGGAAGATCACCTTTGACGATACCAACAATTTTGATATCTTTATCATAAATTCGGACAATTTCTTTGGTTAAATGATCATACGACCAAATCCCAATTTGTTGACCTGCTGCACCTTGAAACAGGCTGCCTTCAATAATTATATCTGCAATAACTTTAGTGACCATGA
>CAYJDZ010000008.1:0-19700 GCA_964368955.1 uncultured Mariniplasma sp. | reverse complement strand
TTTGGATTTAAAGGATTGATTGTTACTGACGGGATGCAAATGAAAGCAATACAAGACAATTACGGTACCGTAGAAGCAAGTTTAATGGCTGTTGAAGCTGGAGTTAATATCTATTGCATATGTCATTCAAGAAAACTACAAATTGAATCTTTGGAATATATTAGAAAAGCTGTTATCAATAAAGAAATCAGTGAAAAAATAATTGATGAAAGAGTTCAAAGGATTCTTAATTTCAAAAAGAATATACATGAGTCTATCAATCTTGAACAATCTTATAATGATATCAAACCTATTGTCGAAAATAAGGAAGCAAGAGAGTTTAGTTATCAAGTTGTTAGAGGTGCCGCAAGCCTTGTTAAGGGTGAAGTTTTAAGATTAAAAGAACGTGCTTTATTTGTTGGGATCATGCCTAAAGCAACCTCCATTGCAGATGAAGCATTGGGGCATTACGACATTTTTAAATCAATCGAAAAAGAGATAAAGCATTTAGAATTCATTAAATTACCAATATCTCCTTCTGATGTAGATATTTTAGAAGTTTTCGAGAAAGCAAAAGCTTATGATCAAATCATCGTGACAACCTATAATGGTAACGTTTATAAAGAACAAATAAAATTAATTAATCACTTAAGTGAATTAAATAAAGAAATGCATGTCATATCCATGAGAAATCCATATGATTTATATGAGACAAAAAATATAGAAAACTATGTTTGTCTATATGAGTACACACCTAACTCCATTAAAGTTTTACTCGAGTACTTAAAAGGAACGCTTATTCTAAAGGGAAAGGTTCCTGTCGCTTATGAGTAGATTTATTATAGGCATAGATGGTGGTGGAACCAAGACTTTAGGTGTCTTATATGATATAAATGGTAAGGAAATAAAAAGAAGTGTTTCTGGATTTACAAATTTCAATATTGATATGCAGAAAGCAAAGTCAAATATGCTAGAGGTTTTAGATGACTTAACTAAAAATATAAGTAGTTTTGATGAATTGTTTATTCAAATGGGTATCTCAGGATATTCAAAGATTAAAGATAAACAAGCATATGAAAAAGAAATCGGCGCTCGATATAGAGCAAATGCAAGTTTAGAAAGTGATGTCTTAATCGCACTATATGATGTGAAAAAAGATGACAATGTTAATGTCATCATCGTCATTGGTGGTACAGGAAGTGTTTTAATGTTTAGTGATCAACATAGACTCGAACAACTTGGTGGATTCGGTCATTTGCTTGGAGACGAGGGTTCTGCTTATCATTTGAGCATGAGCGCTTTAAAAGATGTTATTAAAACATATGAACAAGAAAATAGATATGATGATTTTGGTAAAGCCATTTTAAATCACTTGAAGATCAAAGATCAATTTGATATTAGAGATTTTGTATATGGAAATGATAAGACAACAGTTGCTGGATTAGCAAAATTCATTTCTGAACTAGCCCTTTTGGGACATGAAAAAGCAAAACTCTTATTAGAAGATGAAGCCAGACACTTAGCTAGACAAACTGTTCAAGCATATTTAAAATTAACAGATAAAGAAAAAGTCATAATCGCATTAAGAGGCGGATTTTTGATAAACGCACCTTATGTGAAAGAAACATTAGTTAATGAATTAAAGATGAGCATCAAAGACTTTGAAATCAATGAAAGTAATGAAAGTCCAGTTAAAGGCGCTTACTATTTAAGTCTTTTAAAACTCTCTAAAGAGGTGAACCCATGATAGATATTAGTAAAATCAGTACAGAAAAAAGAAATTTAAATACGAAGAACATTGATTTGGTTACAACAAAGGAAATATTGACTTTAATTAATAATGAAGATAAGTCAGTGCCTATCGCAGTTGAAAAAGCGATTGATCAAATTACTGTTGTCGTCGATCTAGTAACCAAAGCTTTTAGCGAAGGTGGCAGATTGTTTTATATTGGTGCTGGAACATCAGGTCGTTTAGGTGTCTTAGATGCGAGTGAATGTCCACCAACTTTTGGAGTACCTGATAATATGGTCATCGGTATCATTGCAGGGGGTAACACAGCCCTAAGAACAGCAGTTGAAGGTATAGAAGACTCTAAGGCTGCAGCTGTGATTGATTTAGAAAAACACGATTTAAATAAACTAGACATTGTGATTGGAATTGCTGCAAGTGGAAGAACGCCATATGTCATCGGTGGTCTAGAGTATGCTAATAAAATTGGGTGTAAAACAGGATGCGTAACAACTAGCTCTGATTCAGAGATTGCAAAAATCGCTTTATATCCGATAGAAGCAATTACAGGTGCCGAACCTTTAACAGGATCAACACGCATGAAAAGTGGGACAGCTCAAAAACTTATTCTAAATATGATTACAACAGCTTCTATGGTTAAAATAGGTAAAGTTTATGAAAATTTGATGATTGATGTTCAAATGAGTAATGACAAATTGGTTTCTAGAGCACAAGGGATTGTGAGTGAAATCACAGGTGTAGACACAAAAATTGCTGAGAAATATTTAAATAAGTATGGTTCAGTTAAATTTGCGATATTCGCAATTATGAGTAAAATAGAAGACCCTTTAAAAATAGAAGAGCTTTTAGACAAACATCATGGTAATATAAGAGAGTCACTTAAATATAATAGATAGGAATAGATCATATGAAAATAATTGTATGTAAGAATCACGAAGAGGTAAGTTTAAAAGCAAGCGAACTAGTTATCAATCAACTCAAAAGCAAAGCAAATAGTGTTTTAGGTCTAGCAACAGGCTCAACACCGATTAGATTGTATGAATTGCTAGTTGATGCGTATCAAAAAAAAGAGATTAGTTTTAAAGATGTAGTGAGTTTTAACTTAGATGAATACATCGGTATTGATCGTCTACATCCTCAAAGCTATTATCAATTTATGCAAAGAAATTTATTTGGATTAGTGGATATCAAAAAAGAGAATATTCATATTCCCAATAATGAAGTTAAAAACAATGAAGAAATTGCTAAACTCTATATTGAGGAGTTAAGCAAGCAACAAATCGACTTACAAATATTAGGGTTAGGAACAAATGGACATATTGGTTTTAATGAGCCAGGAACTCCATTTGGAAATCAAGCATTTGTAGTTGAATTAAATGAACAAACTAGAAAAGACAACATGAGATTTTTTGACTCATTAGAAGAAGTTCCAAAACATGCTGTAACAATGGGTATTAAAGATATTATGCAAAGTAAACAAATCATTTTAATGGCAAGTGGTGCTGAAAAGGCAGAAGCTGTATACAAAATGATTCGTGGTGAAGTTTGTAAAAAATTGCCAGCATCAGTGTTGCAATTACATCCTAATGTTGTTGTGATTATTGATGAGTTAGCTGCATCCAAATTATAAAAAATTGGCCTATAAAAAAAAGAACACCTAAAAAGTTAAGTGTTCTTTTTTTTCGTTAATTCCGATTAAACTTCAATAATAGCGTCTGTTGGACATACTTCTTGGCATGCACCGCAATCAATACAAATATCTTCATCAATTACGTAAATATCGCCTTCAGAGATACAATCAACAGGACATTCTGCTTGGCATGCGCCGCATGCGATACAAACATCAGTAATTCTTCTTGGCATAAAATCAATCCTCCATCTCTTAATACATCTATTTTAATGCATATGTCAAGAAAAGTAAACTGTATAGGAGAATTATGTCAAATAATAGAAAGTTTATAAAAACTTTAGAAGATTTAAGGAAATCGTAATAAATGATATAAGATATTTGTGATAAAATAAACATACAATAAGATGAATTGGGTGATATCATGGTACTTAAAGAGTTTATTGATATTAATACGCATAAGTTTGAAGAAGAAACTATAAAATCTACTGATGTAGTTTTTTGGGGATGGCATGTTAAAGAGGACTTTTTTACAATGTCAGAAGGTGCTAAAAAACTACTTGGCTACGAAAACGAGGATATTGGTGGAGCTTTTTCGGACTGGGAACGTATATGGCATCCAGATGAAAAACAAAGAATTATCAGAACTGTATATGCTAACATTTCATCAAAAAACCAAGCGTTTACGATTATACAACGCCTAAAACATAAAAACGGTGATTTTCATTGGTACTATAGTAAAGGTGCTATTTTTAAAAATGACAAAAATGAAACTGAAAAAGTTTATGGATTTAGTGTAAATGCTGATGAGCTTATTCAAGTATATCAACATTTTTCACTTGATGAAGAAATGTATCTAGATTACATAAAAGCAACAAATACAGCGACCTGGTATTGGAATATCGAGACTGGTGAAACAACATACAATGAAAAATGGGCCGATATGATTGGTTATACACTCAAAGAACTCGCACCAATAAGTTTTAAAACATGGATGAAACATATTAATCCAAATGATTTAGAAAAAGCCAATCAAATTATTGATCATACTTTATCTGGTGAAAAAGATTTCTATGAGAATACATTTAGAATGACTCATAAAAATGGGTCAGATGTTTGGATTCACGATAGAGGTAGAATTATTAGATGGACCAAAGATGGGAAACCATTAATCATGGTTGGTACGCATAATGATATTACTCAAGCAAAAAAATTAGAACTTCAATTAATTGAAGATGAAGAGAGATACAAAAACTTAGTAGATAGCAGTTATGACATTATATATTCTTTTAATTTAAAAGGAGAATTTCAGTTTATATCATCAGCATGGGAAAGATTGCTTGGCCATCCAATCAAAGATGTGATGTACAAATCTTTTAGACCATACGTTCACCTAGATGATTTGGGAAAGATAGATAATTTTTTTACGGGCATATTAAAAGAAGACAAACGCTTAGAAGTTAGTGAATATAGATTACTCCACAAGAACGGTACATGGCGATTTTTCACAACAAACGCGACTAGTCTAAAAGACGAAAATGGCGTTGTTGTAGGGTTTGCAGGCACTGCAAGAGAAATCACTGAACAAAAAAAACTCCAAGAACAATTATCTAAAGAAAAGGATTTATTCAAAAAGACTTTGTTATCAGTAGGAGATGCAATCATCTCAACAGATCATCATGGAAAAGTTGTGATGATGAATCCTGTAGCACAAATACTGCTTCATGTTAAAGAAAAGGATTCAATCAATAAAGAGTTACAAGATATATTTAGATTAGAAGATGGTGTTGATCAACTATTAAAAGAAAATATAGCAACTACAATGATTTTAAATAAGACATCTATAAAACTTGAAGAAGGTATATTAATTAATAATGAAAATAAGAAAAAACCAATTGAGTATTCTGCAACCCTCATTCAAGATTTAGCTGGTGTTGAAGATGGTGTAGTTATTGTTTTTAGAGATATCTCAGAACGCATTGAGAGACAAAAAGAAATTGAATATTTATCCTATCACGATCATTTAACGAGTTTTTATAATCGAAGATATTACGAGAATTATATTAAAAAACTTGATAAGACTGACTGTCCTGTGAGTATGATGTTGTTAGATATTAATGATTTAAAAAGATTCAATGATACTTTTGGTCACGATGCTGGAGATGAACTTATTAAAAAAGTGAGTGAAGTAATTCGTGAAATCGCTGTAGATGCATGCGTTTGTAGAATTGGTGGAGATGAGTTTGTTATTCTATATGATCGAGATGTTGATTTAAAACATATCGAGAACCTTATAAATAATGAATTAAAGAAGCATAAGTTATATGATTCCGAAATAGGTGTTTCCATAGGTTTTAATAAAAGACTTGATAAATATGACCACCTGGTTGATATTCAAAAGAGAGCTGATTTGTATCTTTATGATTGTAAAAAACAATATCATAATGGAGATACCAAAAAACGGTATTAAATTCACAACAAAAAATTTAAATGCGCATTTTAAAAACGCAATTACTTCATATTTATTTCATATGTGACTGGAAAACAGTTTGAAATGTGGTATAATAAAATCGCCATAAAGAGAAGGCGAGAGATGAGCTCTATGACCCTTCAGCAACCTGAATTTTTTACTCCCCCCCGAAAAAAAATTAAGGTGCTAAATCTCAAAAGATGGCGACTCGTTTTACATGGATCCTGTCCTTTCGATGGGATCTTTTCTATATTTAAAACTTACTCTAATCAATTCATAAAAAAATCTTTGAATATATAACTTATTTTCTAATTTTATTTGACATATTTGAATAATATCACTATAATTTTTATAGACATACAAATGGAGAATACAATGAAATTTTTTACAAAATACGGTACTATTACAACTATCTTTATTGTCATAAGCTTACTTATTATCTTTTCTTTGCTGTATGGGTATAAAGATAATAAAATCGTTGTGAGTGACTCAAAATCATTAAATGAAGGTTGGGTATACACCAAGACAAATGAAGTTATTAATTTGCCTTTTGATTTTCATTTTCCTAAAAACGAAGTTTACAGTCTATCTATTATTCTTCCAGATGATTTTGAACACCCACAACATATTCTCATTCGAGGTTCACTACAAGATGTTATCGTATCACTTGATGGAACTAATATCTATACCTTTGATTTAAGAAATGAAAATAAAGCTATGCCTTATGCGAGTTTATGGCACTATGTAGAAATTCCAGCTTACAGTGATGGGCTTGAATTAACAGTGACACTCCATTCTCCATTTAAAGCAATGAGTGGATTAACTAATGATATTTATTATGGTTCAATTAATGATTTAAATACACATATTTTATTCAAATATGCAAATAAATTGATTCTAGGACTAGTCACGTTAACATTTGGTCTACTATTTTCATTTTTAAGTTTATTCGTAGATAAAATCAAACATAATGACGTTGTTTATATTGGATTATTTGGGATTATATTGTCTTTGTGGATGATTAGTGAGTCTAGAACACTTCAGTTATTTATAAGTAGCCATTATATTCATGGTGGATTATCTTACCTGATGTTAGCACTACTTCCTATTCCGATGTTTGTCTATATTAAAAGACATGTGTTAAAACGTTTTAATAACATTTTTTTAGGTTTTATCATTTACTTCTTTTTGCAATTTATAGCAATCGTTTTGTTGCAACTCCTTGGTATAGCCGGGTATTTTGAAACAGTTATTGTCGTTCATGCATCAATGATCATAGGCATAGGAAGTGTAATTGGGCTTCTTATTTATGAAATTTATCATTACCCAGAAAGAAAAGTAGCGAAAAGATTCTTATTGTATTGTAGCGTATTGGGTATTCTAGCGGTGACAGAAATTACTTATTTCGCTTTAAAAGAGTATGATATGATAACCATTTATGTTCAGTGGATTTCGATGTTGTTTATTGTTTTACTTTTTGCGAGATACTTATATATTATTAATTTAAATCAAAAAGATAGAATTGAAAATAAGGTATTAGCTGAATTAGCTCTATTAGACCCGCTTACAAAGGGTAAAAATCGACATGCATACGAAAAAGATTTGGATCACATCTTTAATCAAGCAAATTTAAGAAAAACATTGAGAATCATTTATTTTGATTTTGATGACTTAAAAAAAATCAACGATACACTCGGACATATCGGTGGCGATAATTTATTAAAAGACGGATATGAACTTATTGAATCATCTTTTGGTTCTTTAGGATCCTGCTACCGTATTGGTGGTGATGAATTTAGTTGTCTCTCAACAGATGTTTCTAATGAGTCTTATCAAGAGTGTTCGATGAAATTCAACAAAAAGCTAGAGCAATACAATATCCTAAAAGACAGTTCAATGAGAATTTCTTATGGATCAGCTTTATATGACGAGTCTGTAGACCATAAACCGAGTGATCTAATCAGAAGAGCTGATGAGAAGATGTATCAAGAAAAAAATAAAAGCTTAAAAGCTTAAAAGCTTAAACCATAAAAAGCATCAGCGATAAAACAATTTGTCTCTGGCGCTTTTTTTATAATCATATTTTCGATAGTTAGTATGAGTTATTATTATGTGTGAAATATGTTAAAATTGAAGTATGATAAAGTATATACGATAAAAGGAATCTACATGACATTATTAAATGAAATTATTATTGAGGTCAAAAACCAAATAGGCATTATAAAATTGAATCGAGCAGATAGATTAAATGCGTTATCTTTTAATATGATTAATATTATAAAAAGTCAATTATCCGCATGGAAAGAAAACCCCTTGATCCAAATGGTTTATATTTATTCAGCAAGCCATAAGGCTTTTTGTGCTGGAGGAGATGTAAAAAAGCTGTATCATCATGTAATTAATGATGATATCAACTTTGTTTCATCCTATTTATCAAATCAATATGTGATGGATTATATGATTCATACTTATCCTAAACCGATTGTTACTTTTGTGAATGGCTATGTTTTAGGAGGTGGTGTTGGAGTATCCATAGGTTCAACTTTTTTTATTGCTTCAAAGAAAGCTCAATTAGCGATGCCAGAGACTCAAATTGGTTTTTTTCCAGACATAGGAGCATCATATTTCTTAAATAAATTTTCAAACCAAATTGGAAGATATATTGGGTTGTTAGGCAGGTTAATAGATTATAAAGACCTACTTTATTTAGGGATTGCAGATTATGTTATAACAGAAGCCAACTGGGAAAAAGTACTTGATCAATTATATAAGATCACATGGGAAAAAGATAACGTTAAAAAACAGTTAACCTCTCTATTTGACTCATATAAGACTATTGACCTAGAATTATCAGAGCTTGAAAAAAATAAAAAGAAGATCAATCATATATTCTCACATGATAGCATAAAGGATATGGTAGATAGTATAAATGAAAATGATCTTTGGGAAAATGAAATCAAAAATAATTTAGAAGCATTATCTCCAACAGCACTCAATATCACCCTTGAACTTCTAATGAGAGGTAGAACTCTTTCTCTTTTTGATTGTTTGAAAATGGAACATGATTTAAGTTTAGAAGTTGTCAAGACTCACGATTTTAAAGAAGGTGTTAGATCGCTACTAATCGATAAAGATAAAACATTTATTTGGAATCCAAAATCATATTTAGATATAGATAAAAACGACATTCTATATTTATTTAATCAAAGTCAAAGTAGTGATGAACATCCAATGGATTTATTGATTGAGGTCTTAGGACTATGAGTAAAAAACAAAGAAGATATATAGGCATTGTCAATTTCATATTTTTATTTGTACTCACATTAAGTATAATTATTTTAGTCAATCGCATTTATTTAAGCTATATTAGCTACAATGAATCATTTAGTGCACCATTATTCCTAATTGTTTTTCTAGATGTATATCTTTATATGATCGTTATCCTAATTATTTTAATTGGATATTATTTCTTTAGAAAAATAAACCAAAAAATGATAGTTCATGAAACTAAAGCAAAACATTTTAATTGTTTTAAGGCAAGACCTATAAGAATGACACTGATTATAGTGAGTATATTCGCGACGTTGTTTCTAATTACAATAGTTATCATACAACCGATCATTTTGTATCATCCAAACCACAGCATTTTTGCATATGAGAAATTAAGAGAGATGAACATATACAAAACATATGAAATTATTGATGAAAATAAGACGTATCAAGGTTTTGGATATGTGGATGAGTCAAAAAAATTACCAACAATCATTTATTTTGGTGGGAATGGTGAATCTTCAGCACAAACATTTTATCATTATCACCTTACGGGCTTTTTTGATGATTTCGAAGGATATCAATTTATAATGATTGATTATCCAGGCTATGGGTTATCCCAAGGTAGAACAACAGATGATTCGATGAAGCAAATGGGTGAAAAAGTTTTTGAGTATATTTATAACTTAGATTATGTCGATCAATCTTTAATCTATGTTTATGGCTACTCTATAGGAACAGGTGTCGCAACTTATGTTGCTTCAATCAAGGACATTAAAGGGCTCATCTTAATTGCTCCATATTCTAATATAACTGATTTATTTAATAGTAGGTTCTCTATATTTCACGGTATCTTTAGAAATTTAATCGTCGAAGAATTTGATTCAATGAAATATGGATTAGATGTTGATGTCAAACCACTAATAATTGCTTCTCAAAGTGATGAGACAATACCATTAGAGTTGTCTTTAAAACTAGCTGATATTTTTAAATACGCTCCAGATATCTTTATCTTAGAAAAAGAAGCACATAACGAGTTTTTAAACAATCAGAACGTTATCAATCAGATCATTAGCTATTTAAATGAATAAATGAATGTTATAATAGAAGTATCAATAGAAATGAGGCTAGTATGGAAACAAAAGAGAATATTGTCATTAGATTAATAGGATATACAGTGGATAAAGTATCTTTTATTTTAAATAAAGATTTCGATATTGTTGCAAATCCTAAAGTAAGAGTGTTGCCAAACTTTGATAGAGAGTTGGTTAAAATAAACGAAAATACATTTAGTCTATCTTTATCCGTGTCTTTTGATCACCCAGATAATGTTATCCCTTTTTACATGGATGTCCAAGTATCTGGAAAGTTTATTTTTACAAATTGGGAAGATAATCGGTTTTTTAATTTAGCGAAAAATAATGCAACCTCGGTCTTATATCCATATGTTAGAGCATTAGTTACAACTATAACAGCGAACGCGAATGTGCCACCATATATATTGCCTGTCATGAATAGCAATAGTTTATTTAAAGATAAGCATAAAAATCTATAATTAAACATTATAATACAAACAAAAAAAGTAAGAAGATTTCATATAGAAGTCTTCTTACTTTTTAATATGCTTTTAGATTAATCAATCATAGCCATACTCACATTTTTATGAACTCTAGGGTCTAGTGGACTAGGGAGAATATAGCTTGGAGATAATTGACTATCATCTATAGTTTTTGAGATTGCATAAGATGCTTTAATCATCATATCCATTGTGATCTCTTTTTTTCTTGCATCTAAAGTGCCTCTAAAAATCCCTGGAAATGCAAGCAGGTTATTGATTTGATTTGGAGTTTTTGAGCTACCTGTTCCAACGATATAAGCACCAGCATCTAGAGCATCTTCGTAAGATATCTCAGCAACTGGATTCGCCATCGCAAAGACGATAGCCTTTTTATTCATTGACTTGATCATGTCTTTTGAAACGATGTTTGGAGCGGATACACCGATGAAAACATCACTGTTTTTAAAGGCATCTTTTAATGTTCCAACCATATCTGTTTTATTGGTTAATTGTGCGATATTTAGGTGATGAGGTTTTAGGTTTTTATCGTGCTTATTTAGGATTCCATTTTTATCACAAACAGTGATATGCTCAGCACCTAACTCGATTAAGAACTTAGTGATAGTTACACCAGCTGCACCAGCACCGTTAATCACAATCTTAATATCTTTTAACTTTTTGCCAACAAGTTTTATACTGTTCATAAGTGCTGCTCCAACAACAATTGCAGTGCCATGTTGATCATCATGGAAAACAGGTATATCCAAAGAAGCTTTTAATCTACTTTCGATTTCAAAGCATCTTGGAGCGGAAATATCTTCTAGATTAATGCCACCAAAACTTAAAGATATGAGTTCTATTGTTTTAACGATTTCATTAACATCTTGAGTGCCTAAAACTATAGGAAAGGCATCTACATCAGCTAACTCTTTAAATAAAATTGCTTTTCCTTCCATAACCGGCATTGCTGCCTCAGGGCCAATATTACCTAGTCCCAAAACAGCTGAACCATCTGATATAACGGCAATCATATTATGCTTTCTTGTGTAGACATAAGAAAGACTTTTATCTTTTTCAATTTCTAGACAAGCTTCGCTAACACCAGGAGAATAAAGTAGTGTTAAATCATCTTTTGAAGTAATCTTCTTTCTTGATATGACTTCAATTTTTCCTTTGAGTTCTTTATGAAGTTTTAGGGATTCTGATTTTATATCCATTTATGTGCTCCTTATGAATTCTCCTTTTATTGTATCATGATATAATCAAGATATGATAAAAAAGGGAGTCGGTATGTATGTTTAGTGTCACGTTGTTAAAAGTTTTAATAGTCGTTTTTTATTTAGGTATGCTGATTATGAATTATCTTGCTAACAAACTACCTTTGAATCACAGGTCAACTGGTGATATATCAAATGAATATAAATCACTTTTTACCCCAAGCGGTATTACTTTTTCTATTTGGGGTGTTATTTATCTCTTCTTAGGTCTTTTTGTTTTTCAAACAATCTTATCAAGTCAAGCAGAAATTAGTCATACATTTAAAGAACCTTTGATGATTGTCTTTATCCTATCTTCAATATTTAATGTCTTATGGCTAGTCATGTGGCATTATGATAAAATATTTATTTCAACGCTTGTCATGATTTTGTTGTTTGCAACTTTACTAGTTGGTTATTTAATGATTCCTAATAGCGATATGATTACTAAAACTCCATTTAGTTTATATACTGCATGGGTAAGTGTAGCCTTGATTGCGAATATAACTATTCTTTTAGTAAAACATAATTTTAGTGGATTTGGGATCAAACCTGAAATCTATTTATTAATTATTTTATTAGTAGCCGCAACAATTGGTATCACAACGATTATAACCATGAAAGATATGATTTTCGGATTTGTTTATCTTTGGGCCTTTTTAGGAATCTTGATTAAACATATCTTTGAACTTAATAAAAAATATAGTTTCATTATATACACACTAATTGGCTTGATGGTCGTTTTATCATCAGTTTTGATACTCCAATTAATTAACAATGGATTTCAAGTTTATGGGGTATAAAAAAATACTATATAATTTGATTAGAGTATTGATAAATAAGTAAGATTAATGTAAGATATAAGAAAGAGCGACAGTACAATTGAGAAGTATAACTACGAGAAAAGAGAGAACTCTTTTCTCTTTTTGTTAGGTTAGGCTCGAAAATCGGAGGAAAAGTTATGCAAAAAATATTTCGCATATTGACTTTCTTGTTTTTTGTGTTTGTTTTAGTTTCATGCACAGGCAAGGAAAAATTTACAATTAACTTTGAAACAAATGGAGGCAATCAAATAGATCAACTTGTCATTGATGCAACAACGACAACCATTGATCTTGCTGATCCCGTAAAAGAAGGATACACATTTGGTGGATGGTATTTTGATTTAGAATTAACTATACCATTTGCAATATCTGGCTTGCTTACAAACCAGACACCAACTTTATACGCAAAATGGACTGCAAATGAAGCCGAACAGTTTACCATTTCATTTATGGTTAACGGAGGCAGTGCAGTTTCACCAATTGTTGGAGCCTCAGGCGTTACAGTTACTAAGCCTGCAGACCCTACTAAAACAGGGTATACATTCATTGGTTGGTTTTCTAATGTTGAACTCACGAGCACCTACATTTTTTCAACAATGCCAAGTAATAACCTCACGGTTTACGCGAAATGGGAAGAGGTCATTGTTTTATACACCATAACTTTTCAAACAAATGGCGGGAATTCTATAACTGCTTATAAAGCGGCGAGTATGACAACTATAGTGAAGCCAACTGATCCTATAAAGGTTGGATTTACGTTTTCTGGTTGGTTTAATGATGCCGAGTTATTAGCACCATATGTTTTTTCAACTATGCCAGCAAAAGATTTTACTCTATATGCGAAATGGACACCAATAACATACACCATAACTTTTGAAACCAATGGTGGCTCAACTACTTCAAATATAGTAGCGCCATATCTTTCAGTGATAACCGCACCTACCCCACCAACTAAAGCAGGATATACATTTATTGGTTGGTTTAATGAATCAGGATTGTTGATGCCATATGTTTTTTCTACCATGCCAGCAAAAGATTTTACTTTATATGCGAAATGGGCACTTATTACCTATACACTATCTTTTGAATCCAATGGAGGATCTGTGGTTGCTAATATAAGTGCACCTTATTTATCAACTATAACTGCACCAACTCCACCAACAAAAGTTGGTTATCAATTTGATGGTTGGTTTAGCAATGTAGAACTCACAACTGCATACACATTTTCAACGATGCCACTAAATGGGATTAAACTATATGCAAAATGGAAAACTGCACTTGTCAATGTTGATGTTTTAGTTTATTTGGAAACCTTAACACCATACACATTTGTATTAGATAAAACAGAAAAAGTACAAGCACTAACAAACTCTACTTATACACATACACCGATAACCGTTTCAGGATTTACTTTTGATTCTGTTCATTTATCAAATAAGTTAACAACAACCGTATCATTTGATGGGACTTCAACAATTAGTGTTTATTATTCAAGAAATCTAATTGAAATATCTTATGAAACCAATGGTGGCACACCAGTTGTTACTCAAGAAGGTCTATATCAAGCAAATTATACTAAACCAACAACCCCTACTAAAGCTGGATATGTATTTGAAAATTGGTATAAAGATCAAAGCTTAACTACCATGTTCACTGATATAACCTATCCGATTGCAAGTACTAAATTATATGCAAAATGGACTTTAGGACAATCAACACTTAAATTTAGCACTGTAGGTGGAAGTAGTATTGTTGATTTAACTCAGACTACAGGCAGTCCAATTACACTACCTACTACAATTAAAGAAGGTTATGATTTTATAGATTGGTATGAATCAGATGCCTATTTAACAGTGTTTTCTCAAAATATAATGCCAGCAGGCATAACAACTCTTTATGCAAAATGGGCGATTCAATCATTTAGTATCACTTATGATGAAATGGGCGGTAGCACGGTTTTAGATGAAACACACACATATCATCAAACAATTGTTGAACCTACAGCTCCATTAAAAACGAACTTTGTTTTTACTGGATGGTATTTAGATCAACTCTATGCACAACCATTTACATTTGATGTCATGCCAGCACAAAACATTACGCTATACGCGAAATGGGTAGATGCTTCAGATTCTACATCAATTATCGCTCAAATCAATCAAGCTCATGGATCATTAGTTCAAATAACTGGTGTTATTTATCAAACAAATGCATCGATGTTCCAAGGATTTTATGTATTTGATGACACTGCATCTATATATGTTAACGCTCCACATACTGGTATCATCTTAAATGATGAAGTTACTTTCCAAGGATACCTAAAAATTGAGGGAGATTTTGTTTCTATCATTGATGTCACTTTATTAACCGTAAATTCACATGGCAATACAGCTAAAGTTCCACTTAACATTACTTTTGAAGATATTGATGAGTTAAGTGGATATGAGAAAAATCTAGTGGGTAACTTATATCAAGGAGAAAGCATTCTTGTTAAAGAAGACAATCACTTTTTCATGATTGACCCACTCACATTCGAAGGCATTGAGATATTTGGAGCATCTTTCTTAGATGACAGAGTTTCACAACTTACATCTTTAAGCATGGACCGAGTTACTTATACTTTTGTCTTGGTGTATGAATTTGGTAGATACCAACTCAGTATTGTTGAAATTGAAGGTCAACCTTATACAGAGATTGAAAAGATTAGTCTAATTGAAACTTTATTTTTAACTTATGGACTAGATCCATTTTATCAAGAAGGTAGTTCCTTTGTTATACCAACTGCTGACCCAATTGGATTAGTGGATGTTTCATATCAAGCAGTTGGAGATAACGCAGTTTATTATGACGATATCAATCATAAGTTCTTAGATTTAGATGAAGATAAGATTGTTGATTTTGAAGTTACCTTTACAAGTCCAAATGACCCACTAATTACAAACACAATAACGATTCATGTTTTAGTTAAAGCAATCGTTTCAAACTCAGTTTCTGAACTTTTATCAGGGGTTACAGGTGAGTATTACTTGCTTGATGTGATTGTAGTATCTACTTCAGATATGGGCATGATGATCTTAAAAGATGATACAGGATTAGTATATGCACAAAACTTAAATTTATTACAAGTTGGTGATCGCATTTTAATTTCTGCTAAAAGACAAATTGATAGCCATCAAGTTATGATATCCTCTTTAAACGATGGATTTGAGTTAATCGAATTTATTTCTTCTGGAAATGAATTGAATTTAATTCCTCAAACCATGACGATAGAAGAAATGCTTGCACTTGATGAAACCGATCCAACAATTTATGGTAGATATATTGAACTTAGAGGTTATTTAATTCCTGAAGATTATGAATTTCATCCATTTACAAAACTTGTAAATGGTCTTCATGAAATAGATATAAGTCCATATACACATGATGGATTTGAAAAACTTTTTGAGTATCACTATTTAGAAATTTTCATGAAAGGCTACATTGCTCGTGATCATGATCAATTAGTTTTACATTTTGAGGGAATTAGAGAAGATATAACTATTCCTTCATATACTGATCAAGAATTAGTAGACGCGATTAGACAAATGTCGGTTTACAGGTTAGAAGGACAAGAGTATGAAGCATTTGAAGTTTTTCCTCTTTATCCTTATCACCCAACATTAGGCGCAGATGTTTCATGGACGCTTTCACCTATAACTCAAACTTATTACGATATAGAAACACAAAGTTTCACTTACTCTATGGAAGATGTCAATATTAATATAGTAGCAACTATCACAAAAGGTAGTGCTTCAGCTACGTTTACACTAAATTCAGTATTACATAAACTTGAGATTACAGAAATAGAAACACTCATTGGTCATGGTAAATATGGTGATTACTACATTAAAGGTTTTATTGCATATTGGTGTCCTGATTTCTCATATATTATGGATGCAAACGGCAATATGGTCCTTTATGAAGGTTTCTTAGAAGGCATTAGAAAAGGTGACGAAGTTATATTAGGCGTATCATGGAATATAGATAATAACGGTGCTATCTTCCTAAATGATAAATATGAAGAGAATGTAGTGATAGAGATTACTTCAACAGATAATCCAATCGTATATACTTATCAAACACATGATATGGAATCATTATTTGAACTTGATTTTTATGATCCAAATACATTTAACAAATGGATTGTCATTGAAGGACGTTTAATTGATGAAGGTACTAATGTGATATTAAATACACTGATGGGCTCATTTAGACTTGATTTTCCTGATCAAATGACAAAATATGAACTTGTTCAACTACTTGGGCAAGATGTTCGTATAAAGGGAATCATTCATCGATATGAAGATTTTAACAAAGAATTAGTGATTAATTATTTAGGTTTAGAAGGAGATGCTTTAGTTGTAGAATATACAGATTTAGAAAAATCAGTGCAAACCAAAGCATATCTTTTAAATCATTATCAAGATCCGATTGTAGGAAACCAAACATTCCAATTTTGGCAAGCTGAATTCTTATTTATTGGTTCAGGCACAATTACATTTACTCCATTAGATGATACAAATAATATTTTGGATGTTCCAAATGACTTTATTCATAGTGTCACAGAGACGACACTGATTACGGTTGAAGTAACTACAGTTTATGGAAGTGTGACAGATACGTTTAATATCATCATGACGATTAATCCAGAAGTAGTTATACCTATGGCTACGGTATCAGAAATGATTCTAGACACACAAAACACATACACGCTTAGAGGTGTTGTGATAGCTGATTGTGACACAATTGATAATAAACATATACTGTTTATCAAAGACTCAACAGGATTTATCCGTATAGAATTAGATTTTCTAACATATCACAGACTGGCAGACTATAGTACTCATGGATATATAGGAGATACATTAAACATTACTGGCAAAGCATATAACGCTGGAGGCTATTATCAAATAGCTATTGTCGATGTTAGTGTATATCAAAGAAATCAAACGATTAATCAAGCATTTGCTGAGTACCAAATTGTTGATATCTTAGCAATGGATCCTAGCAACAATGGAATTTATGGCATACCCGTACAAATTAGAGGATATGTTGAAATGGAAGTCGGCATCAATGGTGCAAACTACTATGTAAATGATGGATCAAACCGCATTTTAATTTCGATGAAAAATTATAGCTCAAATATGTTAGTCAATTATCTAGGTTACCAAGTGACTTTAAAAGGGTTTATCTTAGGCGCTAACCAAATGTTTGAAACTAGTGATTTAACTTTAGTTGCAAATAATTATAAATATGATTTAGAGCCATCAGTTGCACTTTATGGGTATAGTGATCAAGAAATCGTTGATATGATCGCTGAGCAAATCGAAGACATCCATGTGGCTAGCAATTACTTACATCTACAAAATGAATATGTATGGCTACCCAATATGCCTTCTATATTTGATGTTGAAGATATAGATGCAACACTAGTCTATAGTGTTGTAAGTGGTGCAGAACATATCAATTTCCATGGAAGCTACCTAGTCACAAAATATGCTACAGAAGATCAAGTGATTATTATTAAAGCGACTATAACTTGTCATAAGGTGACACAAGAAGTTATGCTTGAGATTAAACTTAATGGATATGTTTATAACACTTTAGCTGAATTATTTGAAGTAGAAGAAGGAACTAAAGAAATCGCGTTAAATGCTGAAGTGTTACATTCAGGGTTCGGCTATTATTATTTCTTAATTGAAAACAAGGTATACTACTTAGAAACTTATATGAGTTACTGGGCTAACGTAGGCGATTTAGTTACGATTATTGGGAAAAAGAGCGTGGTTGGCGGTGTTGCTGATTACACTTATGAACTCATTTTTGTCAGTGGCGATTACATAGGAACTGAAGTCTTAGCAGATATTATAAGTATAGAAACTCTATATGCGAATGACTATGACGTTAACCTTTATCACCAAGATTATTTAAGTGTTTATGGAAAACTAGGATATGATCCATATCTTGATATGTATACCCTAACTGATCAAGGACAAACAATTTATATTAGACATGAATCGTATTCGATTAGTCCATTAGAAGACTATATTGATTACTACGTTTATCTAGATGGATATCTTCCTTTAGGAAAATTAGTCAGAGGAGAATATATGGTCTTTGACTTCGCAGGAAATTACAGTGATTTTAGAATTGCTGAACTATCAAATCAAGAACAAGTCGATGAAATTAAGATTTTAGTAGGCAATAAATTAGATGGCATGAACATTCTTTCAGGAGAAAAAATAGGACTTCCTGATGGTGATTCAGTTTATTATGCAAGCTATAATTATACGCTTGTAAATCCTTTGGATGCTCAATATGTCGATCTAGAACATATGTTTTCAAATATCGTTGATAGTCCAAAAACAATTGATATTTTAGTTAGTATTACTTCAAGTGACTTTTTAGTCACAGAAGATACGACAATAACCATCACTTTATCACCAAGAACTGACATGACGATCTTAGATGTATATAACACAATTACGAAAAACTTTGAAGTTGACGTAGAAAGCAATAATTACGTTCAAACAAAAGGTGTAGTGACGTTTATAGCTTACGATAATGATGATTATGATTGGATAATCATTGATGACGGAAGCCATGCATTAAAAGTATATCTACCTTACTATGAACTATTTGATGGTGAAAACTTGAGCCTTGCTATTGGTGATGAGATTAGAGTTGTCGGTATTATTGGATCCGATAATTGGATTGTTGCTTATATTGAAACAGCAACCGCAATCAAAGTCATTCAAACGGGTTTAGTTGTTACAAATGTAGCTGAGGCATATGAGTTTGAAGATATTATGGATATGGATTATTTAAGCTTAGAACACGTTATGACGTATGTTAAAGTTAATGGTAGACTTGTGTTTGATACATATGAAAATGAATTTGTATTAGAAAGTGAGACCTATTCAATTT
>CAYJDZ010000007.1:0-19801 GCA_964368955.1 uncultured Mariniplasma sp. | reverse complement strand
TTTTTTATACAACATGATTTAAATCTTCTTTTATCCTTTTGAAGAATAATATTTTATCTAAAACAACAAGTAAAGCAGGTAAGAATAGAAGGACATATACAAACGAGATTACAGTTCCTTTTCCAAGCAATAATCCGATTTCTTGAACAGAGGAAATATTAGAAAATCCACCTTCAATAAATCCAGCAACTGCTAAAACAAGTGCGGAAATCATGATTGTAATGAAACTCTTTTGGTATGATTTATTGATCGCATCAAGTGGCTTGTTGTTTTTTCTATATTCAACATATCGACTTGTTAACAGGACAGCATAATCAATGGTTGCGCCTAACTGAATTGCCATGACAACTAGATAGCCTATATAAACTGTTTGTATGCCTTGAAAAAATAATATTGATAAATTCAACCAGATAGCAGATTCAATGAGTAGAACTAAAATAATTGGAATAACCAAAGATCTAAATGTGATTAGTAAGATAATAAAGATGGCAAGCATCGATACAAGTGTAATCATGAGTTGATCATCACTCACTAGATTTTTTATATCAGTTGTCGCTTGATGAATACCAACAATATTATAATCACTATAATAACTTGAAGAGATGACTTCTAAACTATTTTGAAATGCATAGAGATCATCGCCTTCTTCAGTGATTGTAGTATAAATAATAAATCTAGTATAGTTTTCACCAATAAATTGTGCTTTAACATCATCGGGTATGAAACTTCTTGGTATATTAGGATCAACGACTGTCACTAAGGATTGAACTTTAATAATATTTGGGTTTGCGAGTAAGTCTGTAGCAAGAGATACTTCCCTTGGAACGTCATCATTTGGAACTAAGATAACAACTTGTTGATAGGAACCAAAAGACTTGGTGATCATATTTTGATCTAATGTTATTTGACTCTTATCACTGAATGCAGTGTTGTTTCCATATGTATAGGTAGTTTTATTGGATATGATGATTGAACCAACTGTTAAGATTACAAATAATACAACCAGTGGATATCTTAACTTATTAAGAATAGGAATATATTTTTTTGAAGGTCTAATGAAAGTCTTATGCATAGACTTATCAATTAGCTTATACATAAAGAGTATGAGAATAGGAGTAACAATCATAGTTGTTGCATAGCTAAACAAAATACCTTTTGATAAAACAATACCAATGTCAAAACCGAACGTATATTGCATGAACAAGAGCGATAAAAATCCTGCTATGGTGGTTAATGCAGAAGCCGTGATGGAAGGAAAAGATCTTCTAAAAGCACTTTTAATGGCTGCTGGAATATCGTCTGTTTTTTCTCTTTCTTCATAGTATCTATGCATTAAAAACAAACCATAATCTAGAGATAGCGCTAGCTGAAGTGCTAAGGCCATTGTCTTTGTAATATAGGATACGTCAGGCAGCAAAATGTTAGTTCCTAAATTAATTGCCACAGCGATACCTAAGCTGATTAATAAAATGATAGGTTCAATCCAAGATTTAGCTGCAACTAATAGTATAATAATAACAACTGGAATGATGAGGAGCATGATTTTTAAGACTTCTCCACTTGCAATCTTTCGGTTTTCCATATTATTAATGGGTTCACCACGCATCGCAAATTCATAGTTAGAAGAAACAGTCTTAATTTGTTCAATGATTGGTTCAATCTCAAGGTCATACATATCTAAACCGATGCTTACTTGAAGTAATGCATTTTGATTCACATAGAAGTTAGCAAGTGTGTCTTGTGGAATAAATTCAATTGGAATCGTATTTAAATCCACAAAATCGTCTAACCAAATAACGTTTTCAACGTTTTCAATATTTTTGATTTCAGTTTTTAATCTGATGACATCTGCAACATTAATCTGGTTTAGTTGAAGTTCAATTAAACTATGGATACCAAATTCATCTTCTAAAAGACGAATACCTTCGATAGTTGCTGAATCTTTAGGTAGATATTGTGTTAAATCATAATTAGTTTTGACTTTAGGAATTAAAATCGTACTAATAATTGTAATAATGACTACAAATGCTAAAATATATATTCTTTTTTTCATAAAATTGACCTCCCAATGGTAGTTTTAAATGAATATTTGAAATACCTGTTTCAATTATACCTTTTATATGGTATAAATAAGATATGAAACTATATTTCAAATTTAATTTAAAACGGTATTTTAAGGAGATAAAATGAAAAATCAAGATATTAAAAGAAAAATTATTGACCATACTAAGATTTTGATGCAAACCAACACGCATATTACGATCAAAGATATAGCAGAAGCATGTTATATGAATATCGCAGCAGTTAATTATCATTTTGGAAGTAAAGAAAAATTATTGCTAACTGTCATGGATGAAGTTGTTGATAATCTAAAAAAAGATATCACAAAACTTGTTGGCAGTTATAAAGAAGATGTTTCCATTGAGGTTTTTATTGAAACGATTATCACTTATATCTATAATTTCGCGATAGATAATATTGGAGTATTAAATTACTTATTTTTGACTAAAGAAATACAATCTGAATCTTCAAATGCCCTTGTCAAAACATTCTTTACCGAAAATCAGTTTACAAAGATGGTCTATGATAACTTAAGGGTGACACTTAAAACAGATAATCTTAAAGAAATGACAGCCAGATATATGATATTGTTCTCATCTTTTAGCATTCCCTTATTTATTCAAATATCAGAACTTAATCAACAATCTAGTACTCAAATTGAGACATTTAAAGATCCAGAGTTTAGAAAGTTTTATATTAAGCAACTGGTCAAAATGGTTGAAAAGGGATGAAAGTAGTTGAACTTGAAAAAAATCAGTATAAGGGATATGAAATTGATGTTTCCTACCAAACAAAGGCATATTTTCAAGTTAAGATCAAGAAAACAAAAAAAATTCATTTAACTATAAAGAGAAAAAAGACTTTTCGAAAAAACGAAAAATCTTTCAAAATGAATTTATTTGAAGACCATATTGAAAATTCACGTGCTTTTGGAATATTCGAAAGAAGAAAACTAATCGCAGTTATTGAAGGCGCTTTAGAATCTTGGAATAATTGTTATCGGATTTGGAATTTCTATGTCTCAAAAAGACATCGGAAACAAGGATTTGGGACTGAATTATATTTGCATATAGAGCAGCTCGCAAAAACTTTAGGTGCAAGAGCAATTATATTGGAAGTTCAGTCGTGTAATGATCCAGCAATTAGTTTTTATGAAAAACAAGGACTCCATTTTGTTGGTCTTAACACATTAGCTTACAGCAATGAAGATGTTCAAAAAAAAGAAGTAAGATTAGAATATGGAAAGAGATTATAAAAACCAGAAAATCAAAAATGTTGATTTTCTGGTTTTTTTATTTATTTGAGTTATTTAATAGGTTTAATTTCTTTATTTTTTTGATATAAGTCTAAGATATAGTTTTTAAAATCAATTTGATAATCTTCATTAATTAGATTAATAAATTTTTGAGTTTTTAAAGCATTACCATCAAACTCAAGAATGTTGAAACATTTGTTTAATGATATTTCAAATTGTTTTTGATCTTCTAATTTATAATAGGCAAGTGATTTATAATAATATAAATAATCCATTAAATAATATGAAAGAAGTGTCTTGTTTCTATTGATTGCTATATTACAAAATCTAATTACTTGTTGATAAGATTCTATGATACCAGAATGCTTTGCAAGTCTTGCAAGAATTAAGGTAAGAACTTTTTCATTTCCGCCACTAACAATAATTTTTGAGTCATTGAGATATTGAGAGATTTTATCAATAATTCTGTTTTGTTCTATAAGAGGCATAACATCCATTAAAAAAGTCAGAATAAGAAGTTCAATTGTATTGATGACCCCTTGATCTAAAACTCCTGGATAATTAACTAAATTTATGCTCATATCTCTCATTTCTTCAGTAGTTAATTTACGTTTGTAGTATTCATCCAACATTGAACTGTGTTTAAATAGTAAAATGTTGACAGGTTCAATAATATGTTCAATCGAAATAGATTTTGAGAATTCAGTAAAGTTGACATGATCATAGTTAACAGCAAAATTATAGAGTTTATTCATTTTATTTGTTTCTTCAACTTTAGCTATTTCAAATTCTCTCAAGATCGCATCTGTTTTCATCCCAACTTTTGAAGAGAGTTGGTTAACAACAGTATAAGGAATATCAGATTCACCTTTTAGGTATCTCCGATATTGTCTTAATGAAATTACATTCATTACGAATAATTCTTGAGAAATGTGTCGCGCAATGCGCAAACTCTCAATATATATACAAAGTCCATTAGATTTCATAAAGAAAATCACCTTTTTTCTCAAATCGGCCGTATACGCCCTGTTCAAAATACGATTTATGACATAGAATGAAAGAAAACGGAGGTTTCACAATGAAAAAAATCGTAAAAGTTACATTAGTTATTATGGTATTGGTTATGGGTTTAACATTTGGTCTATCTTTAAACAAGGGTTCTCAAAAAGATATTACGCTTGACTTTGAAAATTCTGGCACACCTGAATGGTTTGAACTTGTTGAAATTAAAGCTGGTAGAAAAAATTATAATCGTTTCAACGGATTCAAAAACTCTGGATTACCTGAAACAATCGAAATTAAGAACTGTTAATTAACCCACACAAAATTATTATATCACAAATTAATTAAAAAAAAGGCTTCATAGTGCAATGAACATACAATAGTTAATTCAAAATCTAGCAAGGAGCGTAAAAAATGATATTTGGAGTTGTCATGATGACATTAGCAATATTACTAACTTTATATATCGTTTTTAGTGCTGTCCAATGTAGAATTACAATTAGTAATCAAAAATCATTTTTAAGAAATGATTTTAATGAAGTGTTTGCTAGTTTTATGACAAAAACTACGTTGTTAATCGGATTTACTTGGTTTGCAACCATCATACTAAATGAAGTCATGGTATCACAAGTCATAGATTTTGAACCTAGTTCAAACATCAGCAGTAGTTTTTTCATCATTATTGTTATATTATCAATTTTGTGTTTAATCAGTTTTAGGAATTTAATTTATAATAGATATTTGATAGATAACGTGGTTAGAGTTATATATGTAGAATATGCGTTAAGCTTTGTTGCTGGAACATTATATGCATATATCATTAGTCAGGCAATTGAATCAGCTTTGTATATATTTTAAACTATAATGAGGTGCAACATGAATATACTACTGTTTTTAACTAATTTCATAAATATGGTATCTAAGTTTGCCATAGAAATCTATAATGGGATAAAGTATCTTTTTGAAGATCCTGTGATGAAGGCTGAATATATGGGCCTTTTGGAAATTGGTGCATGGATTGGATATGTCTTAGCGGTTCTTTTTATCTTGTTATTGCAGCTTAATCAGATAAAGAGAATTAAACAGATGAAAAAAAAGACTGTTATAAACTTTAAAATAATTTTATTCTCATTAACGGGAATGACATTAAGTTTGGTTTTTATCAGTTCGAAGATCGAGTTCATAGCACTTGCATTTATCTCATATATATTGATCTCAGTATTTATAGATAGAGTAAGAGACTATTTGTTTGTCCAAACTAAATTAAAAACGGCTCATCCAAAACAAATCATCTAAGACAAACAAAAAAGATAGAGTTAAACTTTATCTTTTTGTTTATTGATTGAGATTTTCCATTATTAGTTGTATGATTAATTATAAGGAGATGAAATCAATGAATATGACTGAAATAATTAAGACTAGAGTTAGCCAAAAATCTTATTTAGATAAAAAAGTAGATCATGCTTTAATTGAAGAGCTACTAGATGTTAGCGTGTTTGCACCAAATCATAAAATGAGAGAACCTTGGAGATTTATTGTTATTGATGACCAAAACAAGGATTTGTTTAAAAAAAGATACACTAAACAATTATTAGAAGATCAGATTGAAGAAGCTGAAAAAAAATTAGATAAGATTTTTTTAGCTCCAACAGTAATTGCTTTTATTATGCCACTGTCTCCTGATTTTGACGATGAAATCGAAGACTTACAAGCAAATGCGATGCTCGTCCAAAATTTCATGTTACTCGCAAATGAACAAGGACTAGCAACACATGTTAAAACGCCTTTATTCATTAAAACTGATTTATTCAAATCGATTTTAAACTTAGAGGCTAAAGAGATTGTTTCTTGTTTAGTGATGGTTGGTTATGCTGATAAAAATACTGCTGCCAAACGACGAACACCAGCTAAAGAGTTATTGAGTTATTACAAATAATGCTGCAGATAAGATTAATTTAGACGATAAATGAAAAACTGATGAAGCATATTCATCAGTTTTTCATTTAAATAAACATTTAAAATTAGATTTTAGATTTTATATTGTCTAGTTGCTTTAATTGCTGTTTGCCATCCCTTAATATTTTTTTGTCTGTCTTCATTAGACATTAAAGGTTTAAAAATTTTATCTAATTGCCAAGACGTTTTAATTTCTTCTAAAGAATCCCAAATCCCAACTGCTAATCCAGCTAAGTAAGCTGCGCCTAATGCAGTAGTCTCTGTGACTTTTGGTCGATATACATCAATATTTAAGATATCTGATTGGAATTGCATCAAGAAATTATTGACGATGGCACCGCCATCTACTTTAAGAGATTTGATTGGAAGTTTTGCATCTTTTTGCATAGCATCTAAAACGTCTAGAGATTGATAACAAATCGCTTCTAGAGTTGCTCTTGCAAAATGTTTTTTTGTAGTTCCTCGAGTTAGGCCGAACATTGCTCCTTTTGCTTCGGCATCCCAATAAGGAGTGCCTAAACCGACAAATGCAGGAACTATATAGACACCTTCATTGTCTTTAAGTGCTGTGGAAAGTGCTTCTGTGTCACTTGCGTTTTTAATTAATTCAATCCCATCTCTTAACCATTGAACAGCAGAACCACCAACGAAAACTGAACCTTCTAAAGCATAAGTAATTTGACTTCCAATGCCCCAAGCAATCGTTGTTAGTAGACCGTTTTTAGAATAAACAGGTTTTTCACCAGTATTCATCAGCATGAAGCAACCCGTACCATATGTATTTTTCACCATACCATCTTCAAAACATGTTTGGCCAAATAAAGCTGCTTGTTGATCTCCTGCAATACCACTAATTGGTGTTTTTTCTCCAAAAAAGTGATAAGGCATAGTATATCCATATATTTCTGAAGAAGGTCTAACCTCGGGTAATATTTCTATAGGAATATCTAGAAGATCACATAGTTCTTGATCCCAACATAAATCGTTAATGTTATAAATCATAGTGCGAGAGGCGTTGGTATAATCTGTTTTATGAATACCACCTGTTAATTTATATAATAACCAAGAATCGATAGTTCCAAATAAGAGTTCGCCATTTTTTGCACGAGATTTACCATTAGGTATATGATCGATAATCCATTTGATTTTTGTGGCAGAAAAATAAGGGTCAATAATCAGTCCTGTTTTTTCTTTGATAAGGGGTTCTAATCCTTTATCTTTGAGACTTTGACAGATATCTTGAGTTTGTCTTGATTGCCATACAATCGCATGGTAAACAGGATTTCCAGTTAGCTTATCCCAAAGAACTGTCGTTTCTCTTTGATTGGTAATACCAATCGCATTGATATCAGCAGCTTTTAGATTTGCGTCGATTAACGCTCTTGCCATCACAGTTAAAACACTAACCCATATTTCATTGGCATTTTGTTCAACCCATCCAGGATGTGGATATATTTGTTCGATTTCTTCTGAAGCACTTGAAACAATTTGGCTGTTTTTATCAAAAATAATAGCTCTAGTTGAAGTGGTTCCTTGATCAATCGCAAGTATATAATCTTTCATAAGTCGGTTCCCCTTTATATATGTATTTGTTTTGTGGCAATGATATCGACTGTGCTACCACAAATATTGGTGATGATTACATCTCCTATTTTAACATCTTTTTCAATAATAATTTCGCTAAGTTTATCAAGTGCCTTAAAGATAAGTTCTTTTTCTAATGGTTTATTGGTTTTTACGGATAACCGAGGATATAGTTTAGAAGTGGTTTTAACTGTAGTTGTTAAAATACGAGTAGGATGTGTAATTTCTTCAACTGCATAGATCGCACCTCTTTTGCATTTATTACCCTCTACTTTTAAATTTTCATCAATAGTTACATGGCACCCAACTGGACACATAATACAAATTAACTCTTTTTTTTCCATCTTTTAAACCTCCTTAATAGAAACATAGATTGCATCATGCGAAATGAAATCTTGTGGTTTAAGTTTTATTTTTTGCATCTCAGCAGGGACTATATATGATGCTTTAATTTCCTTTATGATTTGATTAGATTGTGTAACAATAAAAATTGCTTTAGCTATTTTGTGTGTTGTTCTAAAAGATAAGTCAATTTCAATATTTAATTGATTGTAGTCAATACTTTGAGGAACAATATATCTGATATTTTGGTCATATTCAATTTTTTTCTTAAGTGGGTTTATTTCAGGACCGGATTCAATGTATTTTTTAGCTGAAAGACCAGCTTTTCTACTTTCAATTGTTACATCATCAACTAAGTCATGGACATGAAGTGCATTACCACAAACAAATAATCCTGATACTGAGGTTTCCAGCATTTGATTGACATAGGCACTTTTAGTCATTTGATCAAAATCAAGTTTTAAAGACTCAAATAGCTTAACATCAGGAATGAGACCCACTGATAGAAGTAATGTATCAACTTTAAAGACTTTTTCAGTTTTTTCGATAAAGTTGTAGTTCAAATCCACTTCTTGAATTGTTATTTCTTCTAATTTTTCTTTGCCTTTAATATCTTTAATTGTATGTGACAAATATAGAGGAATGTCAAAATCATGTAAACATTGAACGACATTTCTTGTTAAACCATTTGAAAAAGGCATTAATTCAGCTACACCTAAGACATGAGCACCTTCTAAAGTCATACGTCTTGCCATAATTAGACCAATATCACCACTGCCCAATATGAACACGTTTTGACCCACTAAATAACCGTCCATATTTAAGTATCTTTGGGCACTACCCGCAGTCATAATGCCTTTTGGTCTATCTCCTGGAATTGATATTTGACCACGAGATCTTTCATAACAACCACTTGTTAGGATAACACTTTTTGAAAAAATATCAAATTCACCATTTTCAATGTTTGTTACAGTGATTCTAAAATCATTTTCTTTTTTGATATCTATGACTGTTGTATCTAAGAGATGTTCAATCTTTTTATTTAAGACTTGTTCAATGAGTTTATGAGCATATTCAGGTCCTGTTAACTCTTCTTTAAAGACGTGTAAACCAAAACCATTATGAATACATTGGTTTAAGATACCGCCAAAAATTTGATCTCTTTCGATGATCAGTAGCCTAATATTGGGATCATATGCTTCTAAAGCTGCAGAAAGCCCAGCAGCACCCCCACCAATGATTGCGATGTCATATAGAGTCTTCATAGGGTCACCTTGGTTTCTTTAGATAGGATGTGCGTATCGACTTGGTCATAATTAATTTCATTTAAAGGTCTATTAGTTTCTCTAGCTATAATTTTTAAAACTAAAGATTCACAATAACCACCTTGACATAATCCACTACCAGCTCTGGCTCTTTTTTTGATACCCTTGATGGTGTCACTACCAAGAGGGCCATGAATTGCATCAATGATTTCTTGTTCAGTAATATGTTCGCATTTACAAATGATTCTTCCATATAAAGGGTTTTTTGTGTGTTTCTCTTTTTTTTCTTCGTTTGATAAATCTTTATAAACTACCTTTTTTTGAAGTGTCGGATCAAAAATAGCTTTAACAGGTAATTTAATTTTGATGATTTTTTTAATTAAGTACTCAGCTATCGCAGGAGCTGCAGTAATGCCAGGTGAATCAATGCCTGCGACATGATAAAAACCTTTATGCATGAGAGATTCTTTGATATAGAAATCTTCATAAGTAGAAGTTGCTCTAACACCAGCAAACGATCTGATGATTAAATCAAAAGGAATGTTTTTGATTAAGGATTTTGCATGCTCTTTGATATAGGCTAATCCTTCCTTTGAAGTGGAAATAGAAGTTTTATCATCTGTCCATTCACTTGTTGGACCTAAAAGTATATTACCATGCACTTGAGGTGTTACTAAAACACCTTTACCTTTTATTGAAGGAAGAGGGTATAAGACATGATTGATATAACCTTTAACACTTTTGTCAATAACAAAATATTCACCTTTTCGAGGTGTTATTTTAAAGGTGGCATCATCATTTAGTAAGTTTTTTATATCATCAGTTTGCACACCAGATGCGTTGATGATATTTTTTGTTAGAAAGATGTTTTGATCTTTAGTTTCTATTTGATAAGCATTATTTTTATGAGTGATTTTGATGACTTCACTATTTCTTTTGAGCTCAACGCCATTTTTAATCGCGTTTTCTAATGCGAAAAACGCAACTTCCCAAGGGAAACATACCTTAGTGGTCGGAAGTGATAAAACTTTCGTGATATCATCACTCAAATTTGGTTCTTTTAGATGTGCTTCTTTAGCGTTATAAAATTTCATTTTTTTTACTTGATTTAGTAAAGCATTTTGATATAAATCATCAAGTAAATTTTCTTCTATCTCATCGTGTGCACAAACAAAAGCACCAGTTCTTAAAATTGAAATATGAAGATCACGTTCTAAATCATCATACAACTTATTTCCTAAAACTGATAAACTAGCTTTTAAAGTTCCATGCTTTGGGTCGTGACCTGAATGAACGATTGCGCTGTTTGCTCTTGTTTGAACGTTTGCAACATCGTTTTCTTTTTCTAACACAAGTGTTTTGAGATCATATTTGCTTAACTCTCTAGCAATAAGTGATCCGATAATCCCTGCACCTATAATTGTGTAATCATACATAAAATGCCTCCTCATATAAAGAAAAAGAGAAAAAGATGATACTTATCATTTTTCTCTTTCTCTATGTTCTCTTATTTTTTTATTAACATGTTATACCCATAAATCAGGATTTGAGGTTGTAACCGAAATAGCACCAGCTTTAATACATTGATTGATTTGTTCTTTGGTTTGAATCAAGCCACCCATGAGAATAGAAGCATGTGTCTCAGTTTTGATGTAGGGGATGGTGCTTAGACAAGAAGCAGGTAGGACTTCAATATATTGAGGTTCGATCTTTCTTGCTAAGGATAGGCTTTGTTCTAAAGCTGTTGAGTCTTTTAAGAAAAATCTAAAAATCCCAATGACGCCTCTTTTCTTACAAACATCAATAACTTTAGGCTTACTAGAAATAATCCCATCAACATTTAGATTTTGAATTAGGTAAATTGCTCCATATTCATCACTACTAAGTCCTTTAATTAATTCAGAGTGAATTAAAACTTTTTTATGATTATCTTTTAATGTTTTTATGAGTTCAGGAAGTTGAGCAAGCTGAAAGTTCATTAAAATACCATATTCATAGTCTAAAGTAAGGAATTTTTTTAGTGACTGATGATTACTGATTGCAGGTAAAATTCTTTGATTATCAATCATAAACTTAATCTCCTTAAAAAAATAATGCAAAGTCAAAAAATAGATTTCTATTTATAACTTTGCTCTAATCTCTTTTTTTTCTTAACTTGTATATTAATTATATGCTTAATTACCATATTAGTCAAGATAACTAAAAAATAAAAATATAACAATGAGGTGAAATTGTTGACAAATCAACAAAAAAGGTGATAATAGAAAGTAGCATTATATAAAGAGGTGGATTATGTTAAAAATATTTAAATTTTTTAAGTGGTATCACTGGGTATTTACATTACTCATATTCGTATTTATATACTTTCAAGTGCAGTTTGATTTGATGCTGCCTGAGTATATGGGAAACATCATTAAAATAATTGGTAAAGCTTATCAAACAGGTGAAAGTCAAACATCAGAAATTTTAAATGAAGGTTTATTGATGTTACTTGTTACCCTTGGTAGTATTATAGCAACCGTGATTGCAAGTTATTTCGCAGCAAGAGTAGGAACTAAAGTTGCAAGCATCACTAGAAAAAAATTGTTTTCCCATATTCAAGGGTTTTCATTAGAAGAAGTTAATGCTTTTTCAACTCCTTCCTTGATTACAAGAACAACAAATGACGTTCAACAAGTTCAAATGGCATTAATCATTATGCTTAGAATGCTCGTTAGAGCACCTATTATGGCTGTAGCAGCCATTTTAAAAGTAACAAATCTAAACCCAACCATGTCGATGGTTGTCGTTGGTGGGATTGTTGCTATTGTTTTAATGGTTGCAGTTATATTTTATTTTGTCGGACCTAAGTTTAGTTTGCTACAAAAGCGCACGGATGATCTCAATGAAGTCACTAGAGAAACCCTAACCGGGATTAGAGTGATTCGTTCTCATCATGCTGAAGATGCACAAACTGAAAAGTTTGAAGTCGTTAATGAGAAATTAACGAAAACAAATATTTTTGTGAATACTGCAATGAGTTTTCTAAATCCAGGGATGTCATTAGTATTTAATGGGTTAAACCTCGCTTTAATCGTAGTAGGGGCTGTTTTAATTGGTGGTAATCTACTTGGTGCAACCCCAATTGAAGGAATTGCTATTCAAGTTGAATTTATCTCTTATGGCATGATGATTATGATGAGTTTTATGATGCTTATCATGATGTTTATTTTCCTTCCAAGAGCTTGGGTATCAGCAAATCGGATTATGGAAGTTATTCAAACTCCATTTAAGATTAACAATGATCAAGCGACATCTAAAATGCCAAGTGATCGCGTTGAAATCGAATTTAAAAATGTATGTTTTAAATATCCAAATGCAGATGAATGCGTCATTAGAAATATTAATTTTAAGGCAACTAAAGGAGAAACTCTAGCATTTATTGGTTCCACTGGATCTGGTAAATCTACAATTATTCAATTGCTTCTACGTTTCTATGATGTTACTGAAGGAGAAATTTTAATTAACTCAAAAAACATTAAAGCATACCCTTTAGAAGAGTTATATAAACTGATGGGGTATGTCCCTCAAAAAGGCGTGTTATTTAGTGGTGATATCATTTCTAACATGAAAATTGCTAATCCAAACGCATCTGAAGATGAAATTTACAAAGCTTTAGAAATTGCCCAAATTAAAGACTATGTTATATCTACTGAAAAGGGATTATTGGAAAGTATCGATCAAGGCGGTACAAATGTTTCAGGTGGTCAAAAACAAAGATTATCAATTGCAAGAGCTTTGGTTAAAAAACCACCAATCTATATTTTTGATGATTCATTTAGTGCGCTTGATTATAGAACAGATAAAGCCCTTCGTAAGGCTCTTAAAAAAGAAGTTAAAGACGCTCTTAATGTTATAGTTGGACAAAGAATTGGAACGATTATGGAAGCTGATCAAATTATTGTTTTAGATCAAGGCGACATTGTTGGTAAAGGGACACATAAACAATTATTAGAAACATGTAAAACTTATCAAGAAATTGCATATGCACAACTTTCAAAGGAGGAACTTGCTAATGGCTAAAGAAACTGGACAACCAAAACCAATGCATGGACCTGGATCAAGAGGCGGTGTCGTGCAAAAACCTAAATCAATGAAAAAAGCTTTTAAAACATTATATGAATATTTAAAACCTTATAAGTTTGTTTTTCTTATCGTTATTTTATTTGCTTCACTTTCGGCCGTATTTTCTATTTTAGGTCCTAAGCTATTAGGGAACATTACAAATGAAGTACAAAAGGGTATATTTGGTGGAATAGAAATAAACTATACTAAGATATATCAAATCATGTGGATTCTTATTGTTTTATTTGCGTTGAGTTACTTATTTAATCTATTGCAAGGAATTATCATCACACGATTAACTCAAAAATTAACAAAACAGATGAGAACAGATTTATTTGAAAAGATGAAACGGATTCCATTAAAATATTTTGATAAAAATCAAAGGGGAGACACTTTAAGTAGAATGACCAACGATATTGATTTAATTGGGCAAGCTTTAAACTCATCAGTGACTCAAGTTTTCACATCAATTACAATGCTTATTGGTATTTTAGTAATGATGCTTACCATCAGCTGGCAACTCGCTTTAGTTGCACTGATATCATTGCCACTTTCAAGTGTTTTCTTAAGTTTCATTATGAAGCGGTCACAAAAATACTTTAGACGTCAACAAAAGACTCTAGGTGCCTTAAATGGTCACATTGAAGAGGCATATACAGGTCAACAAATATTAAAAACATATCAAGCTGAAAAAGCATTCTTAAATGTATTTGAACAACATAATGATGATTTATATGAAACATCTTGGAAAAGTCAATTTATTTCAGGATTAATGTTTCCAATTATGAATTTTGTTGGGAACTTAAGTTATATGTTGATTGCCGTTGTGGGAGGATTGCTTGCAGTTGGTGGTTCGCTATTAATTGGTGACATTCAAAGTATGCTACAATATGTTAGAAGTTTCAATCAACCTTTAGGTACGATTGCTCAAAGTTTAACACAAGTTCAGTCAGCGCTTGCAGCAACTGAACGTGTCTTTGAATTCTTAAAAGAAGAAGAGATGGAAAAAGAGGAAGAAACTAAGCTTATTAAAGATGTTAAAGGTCATGTTGAATTCAAAAATGTCAAATTTGGCTATGATCCTGATAAAGTCATTATTCATGATTTTAGTCTAGAAGTTAAACCAGGACAAAAAATCGCAATCGTTGGTCCTACAGGTGCTGGTAAAACGACGCTTGTTAACTTATTAATGAGATTTTATGAAATCAATTCAGGTGATATTTTAGTCGATGGTATTTCAACAAGAAGAATGTCTAGAAATGAAGTTCATAAACTATTTGGGATGGTATTACAAGATACATGGTTATTTCATGGCACGATTAAAGATAATCTACGCTATGGTAAACTAGATGCAACAGAAGAAGAGATTATAAGTGCAAGTAAAACAGCTAATGTACACCACTTTATTAAATCTTTATCTTTTGGCTATGATCATGAATTAAATGAAAACAGTTCAATATCACAGGGACAACAACAACTTCTAACGATCGCAAGAGCGATGGTCACAGATGCTCCTATGCTCATTTTAGATGAGGCAACCTCAAGTGTTGATGTGCGTACTGAAATGCTAATCCAAGAGGCTATGGATCGCTTAATGAAGGGTAGAACAACTTTTGTAATTGCGCACAGACTATCAACGATTAAAAATGCAGATATGATCTTAGTGTTAAATGAAGGAAATATCATTGAAATGGGAACACATCAAGTATTACTCGATAAAAATGGGTTTTATGCTGATCTATATAATAGTCAGTTTGAAATGTAGGTGGAAAAGGTGAAACAATCAATTTCGATGTTACCCATGCTTTTAAATGTTCTTCAAAAGAAAATGATGGAAGAACATATTAGCTATTTAGAAACATTTGGGTTAACTAAGCAACATATACCCTATTTGATGATCCTTTGGAACCATAAGGAAGGCATATCACAAACAGATATGATTGATCAAATTCACTTTGATAAAGCACATGCCTCAAGAGCATTAAAAGATTTACTTTTAAAAAAGATTATCGTAAAAGAAGATATAAATACATATAAGAATAAATATTTCTTATCTGAAAGTGGATTAGAAATTGCCCAAAAAATTAAACTTCAAAATAAAAAAATTCATGAAGAAATCTTCTCCATTTTGACTGATGAAGAAAGAATTCAGATTGAAAATATTGTTAAAAAACTTACTGATCATCTTGTAGGTAACTAAATAAATAAGGACCTGTTCACTTTTGAACGGGTCCTTTTAATAGATTAAATCTAGGATGGATAGACTATCAATTTTTTCATAACTAGATAAAATAACTTGTTTGTTAATAAAGTCAAGCCTCATAATTTTACCAAAACTCATTTTTGTATAACCGTCTTGATAGTATTCAAGATTAATATCAATTTGATGATGATACGCAAAATTTAGTTTTAAATTCAGTTCATCATACTGATCGACACTTAGTAGGGGCTTTTCTTTTTTACCAAGTTTATAGCGTAGTTCTTTTAAGAGTGTAGAATAGCCAACTAAAGCATCAAAAGGTGCCCATTTGATGATGCCACGATCAACATATTTATGCATGGTGGCCTCCAATCATCTTGTTTCTAGCTTTAAGTGTTGATGATTCTAACTCAGTAGAGGCTCTATTAATCGCATTTTTTCCATATTTGAATTTCATTTCATCTACTGCATGAAATAAATTTTGTTCTCTTAAGAGTTGTTCAGGGTCTTCAAATAAAGAAAACTGATAAACATGAGCTTCAGATAGATTTGAGACACTTACATGAACTCGTCTAATGGGCTCATCTTCGTAATATTTATTAAAGATATTTAAGCAAATATCATAGATGGTTTGTTGAGAAGAAGTTGCTTGATCTAAAGATATTTGTCTTGAAAAGCCACCGCCTACATCTTTACTATAAGAGATGCCGAGATGAACAGTTTTAGCGACTTTTTTACTTAATCGTAATCTTCTTGAAACATCATCAACCATCTCAATCATAATTTGAAATATATCGGGCACGTAATAATCTAGAAATAAAGTCTGACCAACTCCATAACTTTTACTTTTACTTCTAATTTGAGACTTCATTTGTATCACACTCATATCAATACCATGTGTGTGATAGTAGAGTTCCTCACCCAAAACGCCAAATTGTCTTTTTAGCTCTTGTGGACTATAAGCAGCAATATCACCAATTTTGACAAGACCTAAGCGATTTAGGTTTTTTTGCATCTGGCGACCAATACCCCACATCTCACTTAAAGGCTCAACTGGCCATAGTTTTTCTTCTAAATCTTCATAGGACCACTTGGCGATAAAGTCAGGTGCTTTTTTGGATTCGATATCTAAAGCAAGCTTAGCAATTAACATGTTAGGTCCTATGCCAACGGTTGCAAATAATTTAGTGTCTTCATAGATTGTTGCTAGAATCTTTTGAGCTAACTCTTTGTCTGTCATGTGATAATAACTCAAATATTGAGTTACATCTAAAAAAGCTTCGTCTATTGAATAAACATATAAATCTTCTTCTGAAATGAATTTTAAATAGACTTCTATAATTTTGGCAGAATACTCTAGGTAAAGACTCATTCTTGGCTTTGCTACAATGATATTTAAATTTTCTGGTAGTTCGTAAAATCGCAATCGACTTGGAATCCCTAGTGCTTTTAGATAAGGCGACACAGCAAGAACGATAGACCCATTACCACGGCTTTTATCGGCAACAACCAAAGGTGTCTTAAAGGGGTCAAGATTTCTAAGTGAGCATTCAACGGATGCATAAAAACTTTTTAAGTCAATGCATAAAATATGACGATGCAATTTGTATTCATCCATGATTTCCACCTACCTTGTGCACCCATTATATCAATTTATTTTATAAAAAAAAGACTAAAAGAGATGATTGTAGATGAAAGTGTTCTCAGAAAAATTTTACATTTACTTACATTATAAACAGCTTCTTAAAACATAAAAAAACACAAGTTTTCACTTGTGTTTCATAGATGAACTAAGAATTATTAGTAAGTTTTACCCTTAAGATCAACTGTCATTTTTTCAATTACAATATCATTATAAGGTCTATCCCTAACATCTTTAGATGCACTTACAATCTTATCAACAACTTCAATTCCCTCTGTAACAGCACCGAATGCTGCATACGCACCATCTAAGTGAGGTGAATCTTGATGCATAATAAAAAATTGTGATGAAGCAGAATTAGGATCATTAGTGCGTGCCATAGAAATGACACCGCGTGTGTGTTTCAACGGATTTTCATGTCCATTTTGGCTAAACTCACCAACAATTGAGTTTGCATTTGCTCCGGATCCACCTTGAATCATAAATCCAGGTATAATTCTATGAAAAATTAAGTTTTCATAATAATTCTTTTCTATTAAAGCTATAAAATTACGGACAGTTTTTGGGGCAACCTCTAAGAAAAGTTCTAAAGTGATGCTTCCTGCATCTTTAACTTTGATGGTGACAACAGGGTTTTCTTGATTCAAATAGTTTTTATAATTCATAAATGATTCCCTTTCTTTATACTTTTTTAAATACCAAATAGACATGAGAATCATCATATTGGTAAGGACTAAAATCTGGTTTACCATAAAGTTCTGTTTGAAATCCACATTGTTTAGCAATATCAATTAAAAACATATGAGTGTATGGATAGAGTGTTGTAGCTCCTAACTCAAAGACATCATCATCTTTAAATAAAATGGTCTCAAAAAGGATATGATTTTTAAAATAGACATAATTTCTCTTTAATAAAAGATCGTCGTTTTCTAAATCGGGTAGGCTATCAGGTTTTTCTTTTAATATCTTTGCGTAATTTAAGAGTTGAATAACAAAGTATTTATCTTGATTTAGATGAAGATAAGTAAGACTAAATAATCGATTTAATGAAACGAGATCTAAATGAGCAATGGTATTTCCAAAACAAGTAATTAGATCATAATGATGATTAGGCATATTCAAATATTCAATCATATCTTTTTGTTTAAAAGGGATGTGAGGGAAGTTCTTTTTCGCTTTTTCTACCATTTCTAAGTCTAGATCGATACCTGTAACATGCATGTCTAGTTTAAAAATAGTTTCAGTTAATCTACCAGTTCCACACCCTAAATCTAGAGCAGAACCCGCTTTTGACGCATAAGCAAAAATGAAGTCTTTCAACTTAGGATTAAAATTAAATAGTTTATCATAATATAGACTTAGTAATTGATACATAAATAATCACCTTTTTTTTAAAAACAGCTACATAGGGTATGTAGCTGAGTTTGTCAATGAAATATATGCTAACCTACACTATATTTTATCATGATTATATAAAATTTAAAAGAGAATAAACATCTTATGAAGCAAGTTTTACAGTAAATGCATACTCTAATTCCGGTAAATCAAGGTTAATGAAATCATTGGTAACTTTATAGTTGATTTTTTGTTCATCTAAACCTTTGACAAAGTGAGAAAGGGCTATGCCCATATCAATTGCTTGAACATCAAAACCAAGTTGTTGTTCGTAAGCAGGTGTGCGGTGAAGATAAAAATGAACATCTTGATGTTTAACTAAAATTTTCCAAGGTTGTTTATTATCAGCAGAAGGAGCGAGCCTTACATACTCAAAAGCTTTTGCGAGCAAATGACTTTCTGAGAGTGATTGTTCGAAAGATTCATTAAAAAACAAGTTTTCAAACGGTTCTCTGTGATCTGCATGAATATGTTCTCTAACTGATTGTTCTTTTTGTGATCTAGCTTGTTCTTCATAGCCTACAGGTGTAATCGTTGGAACAATTTCATGCTCTTTTTGCATGAAATCGAAAGTCTTGCGATCAAAGGTCCCACCTAACCAAACAGTAGCTAGTTTATTTTTAGTTAACTCCAAAATCATATTTTCAAAGATAAATCCATAATCAACCATACCGTAAAACGAATTGTCGACGCATCCTGCGATAAAACTTGGTGGATTTGTGATAAATCCATAAGTTCCAATTTTTGTTTGTCCAGAATCATCAACATAAGGTTTTTTAAAGAATTGAAGTTTTACCTTATGCCCAAAAAATCCTTTTTCTTCGTTAAATGATTTAACGATTTTTTCAACAATTTTTTGATCTTTATCCACTAAATCCTTTTTTTGATATGTCCGAACGGATTTTCTTTCTTTAATCAAATTTAACATTGAAATCCTCCTATTTTTATAAATATTTTACACTATTTTACACATGAAGACCGTGGCCGTAGAGCGT